>CANJKY010000741.1 GCA_947474875.1 Gemmataceae bacterium | reverse complement strand
TACCCGCGAGTCGCTCCAACAGCTGCTGCACCTGTCGCTCGGGCTGGAGGTGGACACAGCGGCGGACGGGGCCCAGGCGCTTGATATGCTACGGGCCACCCCGTACAGCCTGCTCGTCACCGACCTGCGGATGCCGAAAAAGTCCGGGCTCCAGTTGATCGAGGCGATCCAGGCCGAGGGGCTGCCGGTGACGGCCATCGTCACCACCGGGCACGGCGGGGTGCCGGACGCGGTGGCGGCACTGAGGATGGGAGCGTACGACTTCCTCACGAAACCGGCCGACCCGCAACACCTGTGCCGACTGGTGGAGCGGGCGCTCGGCGAGCGGGCCCTGCGGGACGAGGTGATCGCCCTGCGGAGCCAGCTCCAGTCCGCCCGCTCGTTCCAGAACGTGCTGAGCAAGAGCCAGAAGATGGCGGACGTGTTCGACCTCATCACCAACGTGTCGGACACGGCCAGCACGGTGCTGGTTCTGGGCGAAACGGGCACCGGCAAAGAGCAGATCGCGCGGGCGATTCACACCGCGTCGGCCGCTTACCGCCCCGGCCCGTTCGTCGCGGTGAACTGCGCCGCTCTGCCCGAGACGCTCATGGAGAGCGAACTGTTCGGGCATGAGAAGGGGTCGTTCACCGGCGCCGCCGGGCAGCGGAAGGGGCGATTCGAGCACGCTCACGGCGGCACCCTGTTCCTGGATGAGATCGGTGACCTGCCACTACCCTTGCAGATCAAGCTGCTGCGTGTACTTCAGGAGCGGCGGATCGAGCGGGTCGGCGGGGCGGACCCGATCGACATCGACGTGCGGGTGATCGCCGCCACCCACCAGCCGCTGGAAAAGCTGGTGAAAGAGGGCAAATTCCGCGAGGACCTGTATTATCGCCTGAATGTCATACTGATCGAACTGCCGCCGCTCCGCGACCGGCCGGAGGATATCCCTCTGCTGGCCGAACACTTCTGCCAGAAGTACGCACGGCCGGGCCAAGCGCCATGCCATATCACCCCGGAAGCGATGCAGGTGCTGCTGAAATGCGAGTGGCCGGGGAACGTGCGGCAGTTGGAGAACGCCATCGAACGGGCCAGCGTGACGGCTCGGGACGGACAGATTCGGCCATCGAATCTACCCCCGGACGTGGCCAAGCGGTCGGACGCCAAGAACCCGTTCCAGGTGGATCTGTGCCGCACCCTGCCGGACCAGTTGGCCGAAATCACGTCCGCGTTCGAGGAGCGATACCTGCGGCGGGCTCTGCGGAAAACTCGCGGGCATGTGGGTAAGTGCGCGACCATCTCCGGCCTATCCCGTCGTAGCGTGACCGATAAGATCGCGCATTACAACATCGACAAGAAAGAGTACAAGAAAGATTGACCCCTCCGGTAGTGGCCTATCTAGTGTGACTGGTTGTATTGGTGGATGAAGAACCAGAGGGCGCCGAGGTGGTTCTCCAGGCACTTGGAGAAGGACAGCGTCTTCCGCACGAACCGGGCACAGCGTTGCCGGACGGTACACCAGAACCGCTCGACGTGGCTGGTCCCCCCGTCCCCCTTCCCGCCCGGCACGTGCTGGCCGTCCGGGATCACCGCCCGGTACGCCGGCAGGAAGTCGGTGTGGAACACCGCCCGCTCCCGGTACTCGTCCGGCAGGCTGAGCCACAGGCACCGGGCGGCGAACTCCGACCGGTCGCCGACCACCACCGCCAGCACCCGGCGGGTGGCCGCGTCCAGCGCCACCCAGATCCACTGCGGGTTCGCCTTCGACCCGACGAAACTCCACAACTCGTCCGCCTCGATCACCACCGCCCGCTTTTTTTCGGCCGCGGGACGGGGGGCGGCTCGGCCTGCCAGCGGGACTCGTCCCGGAACAGGCGGTTGGCGAACCCCTGCAGCCAGCCGCGGGACACCTGGGCGGTGCGGGCGATGGCCCGCAGGCTGAGTCGCTCGCCGAGCAACCGGCGGACCAGCGCCTCCTTCTCCGGCGGCACCGGGCCGGCCTTCGGCGCTTCGACGAACTGGCGGCGGCAGCCGCGGCACAGGAACTTGGCCGTGCCCGACTGGTTGGACCCGTTGCGGACCACGTGGGTGGCCGAGCAGTGCGGACAGGATGGGGGCGGGGCGTCGGATCGCGGCATCCTCAAACGGTACGAAATCACCCCCTATAGGCCACTACCAAAAACCCCTCGGACCAGTACGGAACCTCTCATGTCCCCCTACACCCACCCCGAGTGGCAGCACCTGCTCGCCGCCGTCGCGTCCTCCCCGGACGACGACCTGCCGCGGCTGGTCGCCGCCGACTGGCTGGACGAACACGACGAGCCGGAACGGGCCGAGTTCATCCGTATTCAAGTCGAACGCGAGCGGGCCGACCGGCCGGAGCTGAAGTGGCGCGAACAAGCGTTGTGGAACAACCCGCTGTGCGGACCGCTGTGGGCGGTAGAAGCGTGCCCCGGCCTGGTGACGCTGACCGACGCGGCCGACGCCGGCTCCCCGCTCCGCGGGCTGGGGGTGAACGGGGTCGAGCGGGTGACGTTCCGCCGCGGCTTCCCGTACCGCATCGACTGCGGGGCGGCCGACTGGTTGCGGTTCGGCGGCGGCATCGTGCCCCGGCAGCCAGTGCAGGAGGTGTTCCTGTCCGCGTGCGAGGCGGTGCCGTTCGAGCGGTGGTGGGACATGCTCGACGCGCTCAAGCCGCTCGCCGTGCTGGCCCTCGACACCCGGTCGATCACCCTCGCCCCGTTGCTCCGCGACCAACTCGACGGGGTGGAGGTGCGGGTGAATGGCCGCCCGGCCCCGCGGCTGGTGCTGGCCGCCGCCCCGGTTTCGGCCCCGCCGGCCGAACTGCCGGCCGCCCCGCCGAATCCGAGCGAACCCGCCGCCGCCCGGCCGGGTCTATCTTCGGAGTGACGACCCGTCCCCGGGGTGTGTCGGAATCGCACGCAACTCTGCGAAGGTTGAAGGCCAGGTTCGACTCCTGGCGGGGACACTGCCGATCGTAAGTCGCGGGGGGGGGGGGCCCGCGGCCCGCGCGACCCCGGCCCACAAGGCCGGGGAAATT
>CANJKY010000740.1 GCA_947474875.1 Gemmataceae bacterium | reverse complement strand
TTATGAGAGGGGCTAATGATCCGGTGCGTGGAACGCGCATTGCTACTCCTGCCGGGAACGCCCGCCACATAGACGGCTCGGAACGCCGTTTCTATCCTAACATCTGACATTGCCACGCCGCCTGACCCGCCGGCCGCACCGCTCTCGCACCCCGCCGGCGGTCCTGTTTCCCGAGGCCTTCCGTCCATGCACGCCAACCCCGACCACCTCGCCAAGGTCCGCCCGCCCGTGGACGCGGACCCGCAGGAGACGGCCGAGTGGGTGGAGTCGCTCGAAGCCATCCTCAAACACCAGGGGCCGGAGCGGGCGCAGTTCCTGCTCGACACCCTGTCGGCGGTGGCCGCCGCCGGCGGGGCGCGGCCGGTCGGCGGGGTGACCACGCCCTACGTGAACACCATCCCGGTGGAGCAGCAGCCGGCGTTCCCCGGCAACCGGCTGATCGAGCGGAAGATCAAGAGCCTGGTGCGGTGGAACGCGATGGCGATGGTGCTGAAGGCGAACAAGACGACGAACGTGGGCGGGCACATCAGCACGTTCGCCAGCGCCGCCACCCTGTACGAGATCGCCCAGAACCACTTCTTCCGCGGCCGCACCGCCGACCACCCCGGCGACGTGGTGTTCTACCAGGGGCACGCCAGCCCGGGCATGTACGCCCGCGCGTTCCTGGAAGGCCGCATCGACGAACTGCAGTTGACCAATTTCCGCCAGGAACTGAAGCCGGGCGGCGGCGTCAGCAGCTACCCGCACCCGTGGCTGATGCCCGACTTCTGGCAGTATCCGACGGTGAGTATGGGCCTCGGGCCGCTCATGAGCATGTACCACGCCCGGTTCAACCGCTACCTGCGGGACCGCGGGCTGGCCCCGCATGCGGACCAGTCGCGGGTGTGGGCGTTCCTGGGTGACGGCGAGTGCGACGAGCCGGAGAGCCTCGGGTGCATCACCCTGGCGGCCCGGGAGAAGCTGGACAACCTGACGTGGGTAATCAACTGCAACCTGCAGCGGCTGGACGGCCCGGTGCGGGGGAACGGCAAGATCATTCAGGAACTGGAGGGGCTGTTCCGCGGGGCCGGGTGGAACGTCATCAAGGTGGTGTGGAGCAGCGAGTGGGACCAACTGCTGGCCGCCGACTACACCGGCGCGCTACAGCGGCGGATGATGGAGGTGGTGGACGGCGAGTACCAGGAGTACGTCGGCACCGACCTGCGGACGAAGGAGGAGGTGGCCGCCGGCAAGGCGCTCACCGACGCCGAGTACCAGGAGCGTCGGGGGGCGTTCATCCGCGAGCACTTCTTCAACACCCCCGAACTGAAGGCGCTGGTCGAGCACCTGACGAACGTGCAGCTCTCCGGCCTGAAGCGGGGCGGTCACGACCCGCTCAAGGTGTACGCGGCGTACAAGGCGGCGGTCGAGCACAAGGGCCAGCCGACGGTGGTGCTGGTGAAGACGGTGAAGGGGTACGGCATCCCCGGCGACGGCGGGCAGGGGAAGAACACCACCCACCAGCTGAAGAAGCTGAGCGTGCGGGCGGAGGTGAAGCCCGGGGCGAACGAGGGCGACCTCGGCCCGGCGGACAAGGAGAAGGCGGCCCTGCACGCCGCGCTCAAGCTGTTCCGCGACCGGTTCGAACTGCCGTTCACCGACGACCAGCTGGACGCCGTGCCGTTCTACCGCCCGGCCGCGGACAGCGCGGAGATGAAGTACCTGCTGGAGCGGCGGAAGGAACTGGGCGGGTTCAACCCGGCCCGGAACACCGCCTTCACCCCCTGCACCCCGCCCGACCGCAAGGCGTTCGAGAAGCAGTACGCCGCCCCCATCAAGCCGCGGAGCACCACCCTGGCGTGGGTGGACCTGATGACCGCGGTGATGCAGGACAAGAACGTCGGCAAGCTGATCGTACCGATCGTGCCGGACGAGGGGCAGACGTTCGGCATGCCGCCCATGTACGCCCGGTTCGGCATGTACAGCAGCAAGGGGCAGATGTACCGCCCTGTGGACATCGGCACCCCGTCGGCGTACAAGGAGGCGACCACCGGCCAGGTGCTCCAGGAGGGGATCAACGAGGCCGGCAGCATGGCCAGTTGGATCGCCGCCGGCACCGCGTACAGCACGCACGGGGTGAACACCATCCCGTTCTACATCTACTACAGCATGTTCGGGTTCCAGCGGATCGGCGATCTGGCGTGGGCCGCCGCCGACGCCCGCTGCCGCGGGTTCCTGATGGGCGCCACCGCCGGCCGCACCACCATCAACGGCGAGGGCTTGCAGCACGAGGACGGGCACAGCCACCTGGTGGCCGCCACCATCCCCACCTGCCGCAGCTACGACCCGGCCTGGGCGTACGAACTGGCCGTCATCATCGAGCACGGCATCAACAGCATGTTCGTGCAGAACGTCGAGGAGTTCTACTACCTGACGGTGTACAACGAGGCGTACGACATGCCGGCCATGCCCGGCGAACAGGTGCGGGAGGGCATCATCCGCGGGCTGTACCCGTTCAAGAGCGTGAAGCCGCCGCTGGCCACCGCCGAGGTGCAACTGCTCGGCAGCGGGGTGATTCTGCGGGAGGTGCTGCGGGCGCAGCAGATCCTGGCCGACAAATACGGCGTCGCCAGCACCGCGTACAGCGCCACCAGCTACCAGCAACTGCGGCGGGACGCGCTCGAGTGCGAACGGCACAACCGCCTGCACCCGGCCGGCGAGCGGAAGCAGGCGTACGTGCAGAAGGTGCTGGGCGACACCAAGGGGCCGATCGTCGCGTCCAGCGACTACATGCGGATCTGGGCCGAGGGCATCGGCCCGTTCCTGAACGGCCGGCTGACCGCGCTCGGCACCGACGGGTTCGGCCGGAGCGAGACGCGGCCGGCGCTGCGGCGGTTCTTCGAGGTCGACGCCGAACACGTGGTGGTCGCCGCCCTGAGCGCCCTGGCCGACCGCAAGGAGATCGGCCGGGACGTGGTGGCGAAGGCGATCCAGGAACTGGGTGTGAACCCGGACGCCCCGCCGCCGTGGACCGTCTAATCCTGTAGGGTGGGCCGGTGGCCCACC
>CANJKY010000739.1 GCA_947474875.1 Gemmataceae bacterium | reverse complement strand
GTTCTTCGGCCGAGTGAAGCAGTACCGGCGGGTGGCCACCCGGTACGACAAGAAGGGGAGGAACTTCCTCGGGTTCGTCTGGCTTGCGGCCATCGACATCATGCTCGCCTGACCCACCAGGGTTGCCGAGCTTCAATCACTACGGCCTACACCGACCCGCAGATCCTGGAGATGGTGCTGAGCATGGCGGGGAACAACGCCATCAACCGGTGGAAGGAGGGCACCGGCACCCCGCAGAACGAGGGCAGCCGCGGCGGGGAGGCCGGCACCAAGCACACTTACCTGACGCCCACGTCGGACAGGTACAAGGAGTCGGTGACGAAGGTGGCCGCGCTGGCGGCCGGCGAGGACGGCAAGCCGACCACAAAGACGGTGTTCACCCGCCCGCCGCTGGAGTCTCGCGCGGAGGTGGAGCAGGCGCTGGCGGCGGCGATGAAGCGGACCGCCCGGCTGCCGCTGGTGGACGAGGCGAAGGCCCGCGAGGCGCTGGCCGATCTGCCGAAGGGGCCGCTGCCGAACTGGGTGCGGCTGCTGGCGAACGGGCTGGGCAAGAGCCGCATCGCCGCCCAGCAGGCGGCCGAGGTGAAGGGCGACCTGGCCCCGCTGCTGAAGGCCCAGGTGAGCTGGGTGATCGCCCGCCAGGACCGCGCCTGGTACGCCGTCGGCGAGGCCAAACGGCGGCTGCTCGCGCTCGGCCAGACGGCGGATCAGGTGTACGCGCTGGACGGCGACTGGGCGGGGTTCACCGCCAAAGAGCGGGCGCAGTTCACCCTGGCGAAGAAGCTGGCCGCGTCGCCGGTGGTGCTGACCGACGACGACGTGGCCGAGGCGGTCAAGCAGGTCGGCCCGCGGGACGTGACGCAGCTCATCCACTACGTCACCGTGCGGGCGTCGTTCGACCGCATCACCGAGGCGGCCGGGCTGCCGGTCGAGCCGGACTCGGCCGCGGCCCCGCCGAAGCCGCTCAAGCTGCCCGAGGGCATCACCCCGGACAAGCTGACGGACAAGAAGGAGGCGGCTCGCGTCGCCGACCTGCTGGAGAAGGAGTACCCGGAGCCGCGGGGCGAGGCGGCCAAGATGCTCATCGCCATCCTGCGAGGGTCGCAGTTGGACGGTAGCGACGGCTGGTTCGGCCCGGCCGAGTCTCGGCTCACCTGGGCGTGGCTGGCCGGGCGGTGCAAGGTGGACCCGAAGGACAAGAAGGGGATCACGAAGGAGCAGTTCCGCGGCACCCCGGCGCAGTTCGAGATGCTGGACCGCAACGGCGACGGCGCCATCACCGAGGCCGATCTCGACTGGTCGTCGCGTAGTTCTTACGTCATGCAGTCGGGCATGCTGAACACCCTGTTCCGGCGGATGGACCAGAGCGGGGACGGGCGGCTGACGCGGGAGGAACTGGACACCCTGTTCAAGCGGCTGGCCAAGGACCGCGACCACTTCACCGCCGACGACTTCCGCCGGGCCATGATTCCCCGCGGGCCGATGGGCTTTTCCCCCGGCGACGCGCCCACCATCCCGATGCTGGTGAAGGGGCTGTTCGGCAACGAGATCGGGTCGATGACCGAGGGGCCGAAGGTGGGCGAGAAGGCGCCGGAGTTCACCCTCAAGACGCCGGACGGCAAGGGCACGGTGCAGTTGTCGAAGCTGGTCGGCCCGAAGCCGGTGGTGCTGGTGTTCGGCAACTTCACCTGCGGGCCGTTCCGCAGCCTGTACCCGGACGTGGAGGCGGTAGCCCGCCGGCACAAGGAGTCGGCCACGTTCGTGATGGTGTACGTGCGGGAGGCGCACCCGACGGACGGGTGGAAGATGCAGCAGAACGCCCGCATGGGGGTGGAGGCGAAACAGCCGACCACCTACGACGAGCGGGTGGAGGTGTGTGAGAAGTTCCGCAAGCTGATCCAGCCGGAGTTGACGCTGGCGGTGGACGGCATCACCGACCCGGCCGGCACCGCGTACAGCGGCATGCCCGCCCGCCTGTACGTCATCGACCCGGCCGGCAAGGTGGCGTACAAGAGCGGCCGCGGGCCGTTCGGGTTCAAGCCGGGCGAGATGGAGCAGGCGCTGGTGATGACGCTGAGCGAGTCCGCCCCGGAGAAGGAGAAGGCGGCGGAGAAGAAGTGACAGGTTGAGCGGTCTGTTCTTCCACCTCCCCCCTTGAGGGGGGGAGGTGAAGAGGGCGGTTGCAAAATTCACTCTCGGCCGGTCAGGGTATAAAATGCTCTGTCCCCCGCGAGTGTTGCCATGAACCGCATCGACCCGTCCGACCTGTCCCCGCCGCCGGCAGCCCTCCCGCCGAAGAAGTTGAACCTGGCCGTGCTGCTCATCCTGGCGGCGGTGTTCGTCACCGTGCCGGTGTGCCTGTTCGCGCTCGTGTACTTCTGGCTCACTCAGTCGGCGTTCAACAGCATCGACGAGCTGAAGGCGGACGACCTGCAGGAAATCGAGATCCGGCTGGTGAACCTGCCCCGCGGGCCGCAGAACCGCCCGGACCCGTCGCCGGACGAGCGGATCAAGCCGGACGAGAACACCCGCTTCCACACCGACCCGGACGTCGACCCGACGCTGCTCACCCGCCCGGACTTCGACGTGTTCCTGAACGCCTTGAAGGGGGCGGAGAAGGTGGACCGCAAGCCGCCGTCGCCGTACCTGGGGAAGGTGGAGGTACGGTACAAGGACGGCCGCCGCGGGACGGTCATGCTGTACTGGGCGGCGGAGGATGGCAAACCGGACGCGGCGGCGGTGGTGTGGATGCGGATCAACTCGAACTACTACAAGGGCGGCACGCTGAAGGAACTGCGGACGGTGGCCCAGGCGTGCGCCGAGCGGGGCACACGGGCGAGGTGACCACCGGCGGGCGGTAACCACCACCGGCGGGCCGCCGGTGCCACGAGCAGTTGGATTCGTGGCACCGACAGTCCGCCGGTTCCGTTTGCGCGTTGCACTTCCGGGTTTTCCCCGTCTTGCTCGTAGAACCCCGCCGGGGGCGGGCACTACCCGGGTGAACCATGACCCATCGCACCCTTCAGGCCGTGCTGCGGAAGCTGGCCG
>CANJKY010000738.1 GCA_947474875.1 Gemmataceae bacterium | reverse complement strand
GCGAGCAGGGGCAGCGGCTCATCGCCATCAAGTTCGAGGTGCGGGGTCGCGACCTGGCGTCCACCGTGGCCGAGGCGAAGGCGAAGGTCGATCCGCTGGTGGCGGTGCCTTACCGGGCCGAGTGGAGCGGCGAGTTCAAACAGATGGAGGCGGCCGAGAAACGAATGGCCGGCATGTTCGCCGTCTCGCTGGTGCTCATCGCCATCATGCTGTACCTCGCCTTCCACTCGTTCCTCGACGCCGTGACGGTGTTCGCCAACGTGCTGGCGATGGGCGTCGGCGGGGTGTGGGCGCTCAAGCTGGTCGGGCTGAACTTCAACATCTCGGCGGCCGTCGGGTTCATCTCCATCCTCGGGGTGGCGGTGATGAACGGGCTGCTGTTCGTGTCGGCCATGAACGGCATGCGGGCGAACGGGGCTCCGGTCGGGGAGGTGGTCGTCGCCGTCACCCGCCAGCTCGTCCGCCCGGTAGTGATGACCGCCCTGGCCGCCATCCTCGGCCTGCTACCCGCTGCCCTGTCCACCAAAATGGGGTCGGAGTCGCAACGACCGCTGGCGGTGGTGGTGGTCGGCGGCATGCTCTGCACCATCGTCTGCCTGACGCTGGTGCCACTCCTGTATAGCTTCTACGGCCACCGCCCGCCGCCCGCCGGGGCCGGCGACATGAGCCACTGAACCCGGCATTCTCGCTTATCCTCTGAACACGCGGAATCGCGCCAGCCGATACAGATTGCGGAGTCTACCGCGAAGGGTGGCGGACATGCGCCGATTGACGAAGGCCGGATCCCGCTGGCTGGCGGCGTGTGGGGCTGTGTTCGCCGCCGGGTGCGCCGCCGACCGGGTGGCCATCCCGAACGGCCACCTGCCTCCGCCGACCGGCCTGATTGACGGCCGGACGAGTGCGGCCCTGAGCGTCGGCCCGTCGCACGCCGCCGTCAGCCCACCCGCCCCACCCGACCCGGCGAAGAAGCCGGCGTTCGATCTGCCGCCGAACCTGCCGGGGGCCGGCATCGCCCCGGTGGTGTTCCCGCGGTTCGACCCAAACACCCCGGCCGCCGAGCGGGACCGGTTGGTGAAGGAGGCGTACCCGGCCCTCACCCCGGTCGCGGCCACGCTTCCCGCCGCCGGTCCGCCGCAGTCACTCGCCGACCTGACCCAACTGGCCCGTACCAACAGTCCGGCGGTCCGCCAGGCCCAGGCCGACGCCGACGCCGCCTACGGTCAGGTGGTCCAGGCCGGGTTGCACCCGAACCCGACCGTCGGCTACCAAGCCGACCAGGTGCAGCCGTCGCTCCGCATCCCGCCGCGGGCGACGTTCAGCGGGGCTGGGCAGCAGGGCGGGTACGTCAACCAGCTCATCAAGACGGCCGGCAAGCTGACGCTGGCCCAGCAGGTGGCCGGATACGACTACGTCAACGCTCTGGTGGCCGTCCGCAAGGCGGAGGTGGACGTGACGGCGGCGGTGCGGGCGGCGTACTTCAACGCCCTGGTCGCCCAGGAAGGGGTGCGGGTGAACGCCTTGCTGGCGGAACTGGCCGGCGAGGTGTACGGGCTCCAGTTGAAGCGGGTGGCGGGCGGGGCGGCGGCCGGGTACGAGCCGCTGCTGCTGTACGCGCAAGCGGTGCAGGCCCGCACGGCGGTAGCCCAGGCGGAGGCGGCGTACAAGGCGGCGTGGCGGCAGTTGGCCGCGGCCGTCGGCCAGCCCGACCTGCCCCAGTCCTCGCTCGCCGGCCGGGCCGACGCCACCCCGCCGGCGTTCGATCCGGCCGCGCTCAAGGCCCGCGTGACCGAGGAGCACACCGACGTGCTCACCGCCCGCAACGCCATCGCCCAGGCCCAGCGGAACCTGGTCCTCCAGCGGAAACTCCGCGTGCCCGACCTGCTGACGAACACCTACCAGCAGTACGACAACGCCGCCCAGACGTACCAGTTCGGCGTGCAGCTCGGCGTCACCCTACCGGTGTCCGACCGCAACCAGGGGAACATCCGCACCGCCCAGGCGAAGGTCGCGTCCACCGGGCACCAGCTGGAGAGCACCCAGAACGCGCTGGCCGGTAGGCTGGCCGAAGCGGTCGGCCGGTACGAGGCGACCACCGCCGCCGCCGCCAACTACCGGGACAAGATCATCCCCAGTCAGACCCAGGCGTACCGCGCGCTGGTCATTCAGTTCCAGGGCGACCCGGCGGTGGCGTTCAACGACATCGTCGTCGCTCAGCAGAACGTGGCCCAGTCGCTCCAGGCGTACCTGACCGCCCTGAGCGGACAGTGGCAGGCGGTGGTGGACGTGGCGACTGTCGGCCAACTCGACGACCTGTTCTCGACACCCTCACCCCCCGCCCCTCTGGTCAAGTGAGCTGACGGGATCCGAAACACTCATCGGCCGAGTCCGATTCCAGTTCCTGATGCGACCCCGCCACACCCGGCGTTTCGCACCCGCTCTGCCAGCTCGACTCGCCCACATCGCCCTTGCACTGCCCGGCGGGGGTGAGCGATCAGCCCAGAGGAGCTGAGGTGGTGAGAAGCTCGAGTCGTGGTCTCGCTGCCTCGTGGAGCTGACGGAATTCGGCCTCGAAAAAGTGCTCCCGTTCCGCGAACGCCGGCCGCAGGTCGTCCAGCCAGGACGCCGAGTCGTCGAACTCGGCGAAGAACGGTCGGTCGATCCAGGCCGGGTTCCGGGCCTGGAGGAACCGCAGGGCGAACACCTGTTGGCCGTTTATGACCGGGGCGGATTCGACGAGCACCTTGCCGGGCGACGCCGACATGACCGGGCCGCGGGCCGTCTGCGCCAGTCCGCTGAGCCGCCGTCGGGCGGCCTGCATGATCGCCAGGCAGCGGGCGAGGGGCACATCGAAGTACCGCTTCGGGCCGGTGTTGCGAAGGACGAAAGCGTAGTACGGCACCACCCCCAGACTGACCTCTGCCGTCCATAGCTCCGCCCAGGTGTCGGCCGAGTCGTTCACCCCCCGGACGATCGGCTCCTGCGAGTGGATCACCGCCCCGGTCCGCTGGACGGCTCGGATGGCCCGCCGGGTGTGCGGCTGGCCCAGTTCGCGG
>CANJKY010000737.1 GCA_947474875.1 Gemmataceae bacterium | reverse complement strand
GATGACGGTGCCGTCCTGCTTCTCGATCTCGTAGGTGACGTTCGGGGCGGTCTGCACCAGGTTCAGCTCGCTGTCCTGCTCCAGCCGCTGCTGGATGATCTCGCGGTGCAGCATGCCCAGGAACCCGCACCGGAACCCGAACCCGAGGCCGTCCGACACCTCCGGCACGTAGGTGAACGAGCTGTCGTTCAGCTTCAGCTTGCCGAGCGCCTCCCGCAGGTCCTCGAACTCGTTGTTGTTCACCGGGTACAGGCCGGAGTACACCATCGGCTTGGCTTCCTTGTACCCGGCCATCGCCTCGGCGGTGGGGTTGAACGAGTCCGTCACCGTGTCGCCGATCTTGACGTCCTCCAGCCCCTTGATGTTGGCGGTGAAGTACCCCACCTGCCCGGCCCCCAGCGCGTCCACCTTGGTGGCCGCCGGGCGGAACTGGCCCATTTCGATGACCGTGTACTCGCGACCGTTCCGCATCATCTTGATCCGCTGGCCGGGCCGGATCTCGCCGTCGATCATGCGGATGTAGACGACCACCCCCTTGTACGTGTCGAAGTGGCTGTTGTAGATGAGCGCCTTGAGCGGGGCGGCCGGGTCGCCGCTCGGCGGGGGCACGCGGTCGATCACCGCCGCCATCAGCTCGTCCACCCCCTGCCCGGTCTTGCCGGACACGGCCAGCACGTCGTCCGGGTCGATCATCACCGCCGTTTCCATCTCGCCGATGACGAACTCCGGGCGGGCGTGCGGCAGATCGATCTTGTTCAGCGTGGGCAGGATCTTCAGGTTCGCGTCCATCGCCAGGAAGGCGTTCGCCACCGTCTGCGCCTGCACCCCCTGGAAGGCGTCGGCCAGCAGGATGGCCCCCTCGCACGCCGCGAGTGACCGACTCACCTCGTAGTTGAAATCGACGTGCCCCGGCGTGTCGATCAGGTTCAGTTCGTACTTCTGCCCGTTGTGCTCGTGGTACAGCGTGACCGGGTGCATGCGGATGGTGATGCCCCGCTCCCGCTCCAGGTCCATGCTGTCGAGCGTCTGGGCTTTCAGATCGCGCTCGGACACCGCCCCGGTTTTCAGCAGGAACTGGTCGGCCAGCGTGCTCTTGCCGTGGTCGATGTGGGCGATGATGCAGAAGTTGCGGATGTTGGTCGTCGGCGTCGGCATTCGGGGTCGGCGCTCGGCGGGGGAAGAAACGGGCGGTATCAGTACAGTCTAGCACCCCAGGCCGGCGGGCACAGGGCGGGCTGTCACCGCGGGGTGCCGAACACCTGCACCCAGTACCGCTCCCCCTTCGCGTTCTTCGCCACCGCCACCCCGATCTGGGTGAACTGGTCGTTCAGCAGGTTCTCCTTGTGCCCCTTCGATTCCATCCACCCGGCCACCGCGGCCTTCGGCGTCGGCTGGTTCCAGGCGATGTTCTCCCCCAGCCGGCTGTACGCGTACCCGGCCGCCTTCGCCCGCTCGTCCGCCCCCTGCCCGTCCAGGGTGTGGTCGAGCCTGTCCTGCTTGGCCATGTTCGCCGCGTGCCCGCGGGCGGCCTCCATCAACTTCTTGTCCGCGGTCAGCGGAGGCAGGTTGGCCGTCTTCCGCTCGGCGTTGGTGGCGTCAAGTACCGCCTGCTCGTCCTCGGACAGTTTCAACTCGTCCGCCCCCTTCGCCTTCGGCTCGTCCTTCGGCTTGGTCTGCCCGTCCAGCCGGCAGCCGACCAGGGCCAGCACCGCCAGCCCGCACGCGATCCGGTTCATGACGTCCCCCCGGAGGTGCCGGCATTGTGCCCCTGCCGGTAGCGGCGTGCAACCGTACTTCCACGCGTACAATTCCCCGCACCCGAACCCGGAGGCTTTCTCATGCGAACACTCGTCCTCGCCCTGACGGCGGCCGTCGCCCTCACCCCCGCGGCCACCGCCGCCGACAAGGTGGAACTGAAGGAGGCGAGCGTCGCCGACCTGACGAAGGCGGTGGCGGCGCACAAGGGCCAGGTGGTGATGATCGACTGCTGGTACCTGGGGTGCGCCCCGTGCAAGAAGAAGTTCCCGTACATGGTCGCGGTTCACAAGAAACTGGCCGGCGACGGGCTGGTGTTCATGTCCCTCGACCTGCTGCCGGACGACCTGAAGGAGAAGGACAAGGTGCTGGACTTCCTGACCAAGCAGGAGGCGGCGTTCCCGAACTTCATCTTCTCGGACAAACAGGACGCGATCGACAAGTGGCAGGAGAAGCACGAGGCGGAGGCGGCCCCGGCCATCGTGGCGTTCAACCGCAAGGGCGAGTGGCTGAAGGTGCCCGAGGCGGTGAGCAAGGAGAAGGACCCGCAGAAGTACGCCGACAAGCTGGCCGAGTGGGCGAAGACGCTGCTGGCCGAGAAGTGAAGGCCGGCCGGAAAAGCTAACGGGGCGACCGGACTGGTCGCCCCGCTTCGTTTTCGTTCGTCGGTTCCGCAGTTAGCTCGGCTTGACGGCCGAGCCGACGGTGCTGAACTGCTGGTTGGACGCCGAGCCGATGGCGGTGATGGCGGCGATGCACACCACGATGATGAGCGCCAGCATGACCGCGTACTCGACCGCCGTCGGGCCGTCTTCACGCTTCAGGAACTCCACCACGTTCTTCAGGGTCGCCTTCATGGGAATCTCCGGTTGGGCTGCGGCCGAGCGGGCGGGGGCGGCGGATGACTGGTCCGCCGCGAATTCGTCCCCCGGTTCGCCGGCAACGACGGGTATGTAATGCGCACAACGGCGGCGGGCAAATCGGTCCGGCCCGGTTTTCCGGATTACGCCGGCGGCCGCAATCCGGCTTCCGGGGGAGTAGGAATCCGCCTTTGGCGGCGGCTCGGAATTGCTCCCGCCGCTGAACCGCCGGGGCGGGTGTCGCCAAACGGAAACGCCGCGGGGCAAGCCCGCGGCGCATCGGGAGAGAGGTGGAGATCCGGGTTAGCTCGGCTTGACGGCCGAGCCGACGGTGCTGAACTGCTGGTTGGACGCCGAGCCGATGGCGGTGATGGCGGCGATGCACACCACGATGATGAGCGCCAGCATGACCGCGTACTCGACCGCCGTCGGGCCGTC
>CANJKY010000736.1 GCA_947474875.1 Gemmataceae bacterium | reverse complement strand
GGCCCGCCGTTCTGCTGGGCCAGTACGTTCACCGCCTGTTGCCGCTCGATGCCGTCGAGTACGGACGCCGCCACCGGGGCCGACGTCACCTCGGGGATGGCCCGGAGCAGATTGAGCAACCCGCCTTTCAGGTCGGTGAACCGGTCGGCTTCCGTCGGCGACACCGCCGCGGCGTGGGCCGGCAGGAGAGCGCCGGCCGCCGCCTTCTCCTGGGCGGTGGAGGGTTGAGGTACGCTCGCCTGAAGCGCCGCCGGCAGCGCGGGTGTGGTCGGCGCGTCGGCCATTGCCACGGCCCGCGCCAGTTTCGCCTCGTACTGCTGCCCGCCGTTCTGGACCGCCGAGCGGATCGTTTCGGCCGTCGGCGGCTGACCCGGTTGCGGGAGCAAGGATTCCAGCACCTCGCGGACCTGACCGACCGCCGTCCGCACGTCCGGCTGGGGATTTGCGGGATTGCCCGCCGCGGTCTGCACGGAGTTCAACTCGGACAGCAGCGGGCGGACCGCCTCCCCGATCTGCGGCACCGGGGTGGAGCGGAGGACGGCGGTGGCGACCGTCGCCGGCAACTGCGGGGAGTCGGGCAGGGGGGCCAGTTTCGTGCCGGTCGCGGTGGTTTCGGCCTTCAGGACGAACCGCCCGCCCGGAGTCAGCGGCTGCTCGGAGGAGGCGATGGTCTCCCGCCCGTCGATCCGCACCCGGTACTGGCCGTTCGCCTCGCGGGTCAGCACGTCCACCACGTCGGCGTGCTCGGGTTGGGCCGCGGTCGGCTGGGGGGTGGGGGCGAGTTTCGTCGGGGTGGTTCGGGGCGGGGGAACGATCTCGACGGTCGGGTTGGCGCCGGCGTTCACCCGCACGTTCAGCGCGTCGCCGGGGGTGAGGACAAGGCCGGTCCGAACGGTGAGCGGCTTCCCGCCCACATCGAGGGTGGCCTCGCCCGACCCGGCCCGCAGCACGGTCGCCGCCACCACCACGCCGGTCTGAATCTGGGTCACGTCGCCGGCGGTGATGCGCAACACTTGCCCGACCGCGGCGGCAGACGGCGTGGCGGGGAGGGCGGCGGCGAGCGGGTTCACCTGCATACCCGAAGTTTAACCCATTTCCGGCCGGCGGGTGAATTCAGCCGCGGGGGCACCGTAAAACCGACAAATCCGCTCATCCCGGGCCGGCGAACGGCCGATGATACCGACATGACCCCGTCCGCCTATAGCCTCAACCACCTGCAACAACTGCTGGACACCGGTTCGCTCCGCCACCGGGTGATCGCCCAGAACGTGGCGAACGTGAACACGCCGGGGTACAAGCGGCTGGAGGTGCGGTTCGCCGACGAACTCGGCCGGGCGACCGGGGAGGCCAAGCCGCAGGTGGTGGAAGGACTCGGCCCGGAGCGGGTGGACGGGAACACCGTGGACATCGACCGGGAGATGAACGACCTGACCAAGAACGCACTGCTGTACCAGGCGGCCATGCAGGTGCTGGCCAACCGCATGGCCGCGCTGCGGTCGGCGGTGAGCGGCCGCTAACCGGAGGATCACCGTGCCGTTCCCAGACCTGTTCGCGGGGGCCGCCATCAGCGGCACCGGCATGACGGCCGAACGGTTCCGGATGGAGGTGATCGCGAACAACATCGCGAACGCCAACTCCACCCGCGGGCCGAACGGCGAGCCGTTCCGCCGGCAGGACGTGGTGTTCGCCGAGGTGCTCGGCGGGGTGCGGGCGGACGGCACCCCGGAGTTGAAGGGCGTGACCGCGGTCGACCTGGTGGACGACCCGACCGAGTTCGAGCAGGTCCACATGCCCGGCCACCCGGACGCGGACCCGGAGACCGGCATGGTGAAGTTGCCGAACGTGAAGCTGCCGGTGGAGATGGTGAACCTGCTCACCGCCACCCGGGCGTACGAGGCCAACCTGCGGGCGGCCCAGGCGTTCCGCACCATGAACGAGCAGGCCCTGGTCCTGCTCCGAGGGTGATCGCATGGCGGTCGAATCGCTCGGCGGGGTGCTCCCGCTCGCCCCGCTGCCGCGGGAACCGGCGGCCGTCGGACCGGCCCCCGGCGGCGGGTTCGGCAAGGTGCTGCAAGGGGTGCTCGGGGAGAACGCGCAGGCGACGGCAGCGGCCGACGACGCTGTGCAGGCGCTGGCCACCGGGCAGGCCCAGGACCTGCACACGGTCAGCCTGGCGGTGGCCCGGGCGGACCTGTCGTTCCGGCTGGTGCTCG
This sequence comes from Gemmataceae bacterium, assembly GCA_947474875.1. Classification (GTDB taxonomy): domain Bacteria; phylum Planctomycetota; class Planctomycetia; order Gemmatales; family Gemmataceae; genus JALHQU01. Next base: position 841 of record CANJKY010000736.1, on the reverse strand, counting down.
ACCTCCGCAACCGGCTGACCGAGGCGTACCAGGAAGTGATGCGGATGCAGGTGTAGTGTCCCGCCGCCCAGGTGACGTATGGAAATGTTCCAGCGGCTGATGGCCCAACTCCGCGGGTACTGGGCCGGCCTGAGTTCGGCCCGGCGGGTGCTGATCGTCGCGGCGGCCGGGCTGGTGTTCGTCGCCCTGTCCGGCCTGACGTACCTGAACCAGCCGTCCGGGTACGTGCCCCTGTACCCCGGCGAGCGGCTGTCCCACGAGGAGATGGCGGCGATCGACGCCAGCCTGACCAAGCTGAACCTGCTGCACAAGATGGACCTGCAGCACGGCATCACCGTGCCGGCGGACAAGCTGATCAACTCCCACGTGGCCCTGGCCGGGGAGGGCATCCCGGTCCGCGGCGGCGGCAAGGGGTTCGAGCTGTTCGACGACTCGAACGGCCTCACCTCCACCCCGTTCAAAGACCAGGTGACGTACCAGCGGGCGATGCAGGCGGAACTCAACCGCACCATCTCCACGTTCGACGGGGTGAAGCTGGCCCGGGTGCAGATCGCCAAGCCGGAGCAGACGTACTTCGAGCGGCCGCAGTCGCCGGCCAAGGCGAGCGTCAGTCTGACGCTCAAGCCGAACGCGGTGTTCGGGCAGAAGCAGGCGGCGAGCGTGGTCGCCCTGGTGTCGAACGCGGTGGTCGGGCTGAAGCCGGAGAACGTGGTGGTGGTGGCGAACGGGGTGCAGGTGTCCGACCCGCACGCCGCCGAGCGGGACGTGCTGCCGACCAAACAGCTGGAGTTCCAGCGGCAGATCGAGGCGTACCTGACGGAGAAGGCGGAGAAGATGCTCC
>CANJKY010000735.1 GCA_947474875.1 Gemmataceae bacterium | reverse complement strand
TGAGCACCGGCTTGGCCTCCTGGAAGTTGCGGTCGTACAGCTTGCCCACGTCGGACGACCGCGGCACGTTCATGGCGAACCCGCCGACCGGGGCGGTGAGGGTGCGGGCGTCGGCCATCCGCTGCCGCAGGGCGGTCAGTTCGGCGTCCAGCCCGACCACCTCCGTCTCCGCCCGTTCGGCCTGCTGCCGCAGTTCGCCGGCGGCATCCCGCCCGCCGACCACCGACGCCTGGTTGCGGAGGCTGTCGCGGCGGGCAACGGCCGCCTCGTACTCGGCCTGCTTGCGGCCCAACTCTTCGGCCAGCCGCGGGCTGGCGAACTCGGCCAGCAGTTGGCCCGGCCGCACGTCCTGCCCCTCGGTCACGGCCACCCGGGTGAGCACCGCCGGTTCGGCCGGGCCGAGCGGGGTGGCGTGGGACGGGTCCAGGGCGACCAGCCCGGCCTCCCGCACCCGGCTGACCGGCAGCGGCAGGAGGGCGAACGCCAGCAGCAGCGCCGCCGCCACCGCCAGGGTGGCGTACACGCGGTTCTTCTTCATGTCGGGCAGTCTCCCGCGTTGGCGGACGTTTCTCACGATGCGGAACACCGGCCAGATGAACAGCGACGCCAGGGACAGCATCGCCAGCATCCGGCTGAGCACCTTCAGCTTCGGGTTGAGGAAGTCGGACAGGAACCAGATGATGCTGAACGTGATCACCCACCGGTACACCCAACTGCCGGCGGCGTAGGCGACGAACAGCCACTTGCGGCTGGGCGCCATGTACGGGTCGGGCGGGGTCTCGACGCCCAGGCACTTGCTCAGGAACAGGTTGTTCAGGAACCGGTTCGCCCGGTCCCGCAGGTTTGGGATCTCCAGCCAGTCGGCCAGCATGTAGTACCCGTCGAACCGCATGAGCGGGTTGGCGTTGAACATGACCGTGGACACGCTGCACAGCACCATCAGGCACATGGCGATGTTGTTCACCACCACCAGGTGCGGGGTGTACCACCACACGAACGTGGCGATGGCCGCGATCACCAGCTCGACGTAGATGCCGGCGAAGCTGATGATGATCCGCTTCCACTTGTCCGCCACCGTCCAGGCGTCGGTCACGTTCGCGTACAGGGCCGGGCTGAAGCACATGAGCAGCACGCCCATCTCGTGGCACTCGCCCTTGAACGCCTTACAGCTCAGCCCGTGCCCGAACTCGTGGATCACCTTCACGATGCCCAGGCTGAGCCACATGTACAGCACCGTCTGGTACGCGAAGAACTCCTCGTACCGCGGCATCTTCTCGTAGAACGTCTGGAAGTGGACGAGCACCTGGAACACGGCCGCCAGCATCAGCCCGACGCTGGCGGCGAAGAACCAGGGGGTGAAGATCCACCACAGGTACCGGTACATCCACGTCAGCAGCCGGTCCGGGTCGAAGATCGGGATCTTGTAGTACAGGATGTTCGACAGGGCGGCGAACCGCTGCATCCGCCGCTGCTTCGCCCGCCGCTGGAACAGGTGCTTGCCGGTGCCCGCCTGCTCGTGCTGCACCAGCCCGGCCGTCACCAGCTGGCGGGCGAACCCCTCCAGGTCCTGGAACTCCAGCCGGTGCGGCTTGAACTCGTCCTCGAACCGCGTCCGCACGTCCTCCATCGAGTGGGTGCCGTCGAACAGGCGGAAGACGAAGTACTCCTGCTGGTTGAACCGGTAGTACCGCAGGCACACCGGGTCCTTGACCACGTGGAACCGCTTGCCCTCGTACCGCTGCTCCACGTGCTGCAGGTCCGGGCGGACCTTCAGCCGCACCTGCTTGCGGCGTTCGACCGGACCGTCGTGGGTGGTGACCATGGCAATGACGAATGGTGAATGAAGATTTCAGATTGGAAGCGCCGAACATCAGGCGGAGCACCGGCCCCGCCCGTTTGCACCGTTCATTTTTCAATCTTCAATCTTCGTTCGTCACTTCCCGGTGCCGCCGGCCGGGACCGTCTCGGTCGGCAGCGGCGGCAGGGTCAGCCCGGCCCCGCCGGGCACCGGCCGCAGCGGCGGCGGCTCGGCCGGCGAGGCGGGCAGGGCCGGCGGCTCCGGCTTGGCCGTCGGGTCGATGATGACGGTGGCCGCCCCGCGGTCCTGCAGCAGGTCGGTCAGCTTGCCGTCCGGGTTCTCCACCTCCACCCGCACCTGGGCGGTGCGGGCGTCGTTCGGCAGCACCGACACCACCCGCCCCCGCAGGGTGGACGCCTCCCCCACCTCGGGCAGCATCCAGAAGTGGACCGCCCCGGTCTGGGTGCCGACGGCCACGAACTTGTTCGCCGGGTCCGGGCTGAACGCCGCGCACGTGACCGCCGCCCGCCCCTGGGTCACCAGCCGCCGCCGCTCGGACCCGCGGCCGCCGCCGATGGCCGCCCACAGCTGCATCTCCCCCTTCGCCTCCGCCTCCCCGGCCCCGGTGAGCACGAACTGGTCGTCCGCGCTGAACAGGGCGAAGGTGGCGAACCGGGTGCCGCCGGCGGCGTTCAGCAGGCTGCCGGTGGTCCGCCCGTCGGCCAGGCTGACCACGTCCACCCGCGTCGCCTCCTGGTCGAACAGCACCCGCCCGCCGTCCCCGCTCACCCCGACCACGTCCACCGCCCCGGACCGGTGGTCCAGGCTGCGGGCCACGGTCGCCCCGTCGGTGCCCACGGTCCACACCCGCACGCTGCGGTCCCGGCAGGCGGTCACCAGCGTGCCCTGCGGGGTGAACCGCAGCCCCTTCACGTCGTCCTTGTGCTCGCCCGGCAGGGCGTACTTCTTCTTCCGCGCCCCCACGTCCCACACGAACACGTCCCGGCCGGCGGCGGTGGCCAAATACCGGCCGTCCGGGCTGAATGCGGCGGCCGTCAGCCCCTGGCCGTGCGTCTCCTCGAACTCGGCCGCCGGCTTGTCCGGCAGTTGGGCCGGGTTGGTCACGTCCCACAGCCGCACCCGGCCGTCGCTCCCGCCGGTGGCGATCAGGTGCGGGCCGTCCTTCCCCTTGCCGGTGGTGGCCGCCACGCACCGCACCCCGGTGCCGGTCGGGTGCGGCAGCACGTGCTGCTTCTT
>CANJKY010000734.1 GCA_947474875.1 Gemmataceae bacterium | reverse complement strand
GGGGTCGGTCACATCCAGCCCGGCGGCGAAGATCGCACCCGCTCGCAGCGCCGCGGCCAGCGCCGCCTGATCGACATGCGGCCCACGGGCAGTGTTCACGAACACCGCCGTCCGCTTCATTTTCCGGAACTGCTCCGCCCCGAACAGGCCCATCGTGGTCGGGTTCAGATCGGCGTGGACGGACACGAAATCGCTCTCGGTCAGCAGGGTGTCGAAATCGACGTGCTTCGCCTTCAACTCGCGGTCGGCGTCCGGCTTGGGCGACCGGGCGGTGTACAGCACCCGCATCCCCCAGCCGTGGTGCAGACGCTTGGCGGTGGCGAACCCGATGCGACCCATGCCGACGATGCCGACGGTTCGGCCGACCAGATCGCACCCCAGCCAGCCGGTCGGCTCCCAGGTGATCCACCGGCCTTCTTTCGCATCGGTGCTGCTCTCCCCGAGGCGGCGGGCGGCGGCGAGCAGCAGCGTCACCGCGATGTCGGCGGTGGCATCGGTGAGCACGCCGGGGGTGTTGCCGACCGGAACCTTGCGGGCGGTGGCGGCGGGCAGATCGACGTTGTTCACCCCGACGGCGAAGTTAGACACCACCTTCAGCGTTGGGGCGGCGGCGAGCAGGGCGGCGTCCACCTTGTCCGTCAGCAGCGACACCAGCCCGACGCACCCGGCCACCCGCCGACGCAGTTCGTCGGCGGGTGGCGGCAGACGGTCCGGCCACACGTCCACGTCGCACTCGGCGGCGATGGGGGCGAGGCCGGCGTCCGGGATGCGGCGGGCGACGAACACCTTCGGGCGGGTCATTTCTTCGGCTCTTCAATCAGCGGCTTGATGTCGTACTCGGTGAACTCGGCGCTGTACTCGGCGTCGGTGCTCTGGCAGGCGACCGGGCCGATGTTCACCGCCGGGCCGAGGGTGTTCATCTTCATCGTGGAGAAGTTCTGCCACTTCTTCCCGTCGCCGCTGAACTCACTCTTGACCTCCTCCCCCTTGCGGGTGACCCGCAGGTACGCCGGTTTGCCCGCCGCGGGCTGCCCGCCGGACCCGGACCCGCTGCCGCCGCCGCGGTGCATGATCTGCATGAGCTGGCTGGTGGTCCACTTGTCCCCGCTCTTGGTGTTCATGTGGCACACCGAGAACGTGTTCCGGGCGTCGTCCGCGTCGATGAACCCGATGCCGGCAGCCACCATCGTCTTCTGCTTCGCCGCCTCCGCCTTCCCGGCCTCCGGTTTGTACGTGTGCTGGATCCGCACGGTGAGGACGAAATCGCCCTCCACCTTGCGGATCATGTGCGGGCGGACCGTCTTGCCGTGGTCCACCTCCTCGATCGGATGGGTGGTGGGCACGACGATCCGCAGGCCGTCCTTGCCCGCCGGTTCGTACTTGCACGTGCTGTCCGGGTTCACCTGTTCGCCGAACGTCTCGGACAGCTTCTTGCCGCCGGCCGCCTTCGGCACCGGGGCGGCGAGGGCAACAACAGGAACGAGGAGCGCGACAAGCAGGGTGCGGAACATGGGGCCACTCCGGGAAGGCCGGCGACTACCGACCATGCTACACCGGCGGGCGGGAGACGCGGGTGAGGATTCGGGTGGCCGTTACTTCTTCCCGGTACACATTCCTGAACGCTGCTTCGCCCCGGAGGGGCGGTGGCCCGTAGCCAGGGGTGGAGGAGCGGAGCGACGGAACCCCTGGTAGGCGACAACGGAGGTGGAGTCCCGGAGGGACGACGGACCCACGCGCCCCTCCGGGGCTTGTTAATTTCGCTCGCGGTCCAGGGGTTGCGCTCGCCTGCGGCTCGCTTACCCCTGGCTACATGCCGCCGCCCCTCCGGGGCGAAGAACCGCCTGTTTGTCACTCAATACACCTTGTCGATCACCCCGACGCTGCTGGGCAGGATGGGGTTCGGCCGGCCGCTCACGTCGTACACCATGTCGTGCGGGTCGATGCCCAGGTTCTTGTACACCGTCGCCAGCACCCACGGGTACGGGATGGGGTCGGTCTTCGCCTCGCCGGCCACCGCATCCGTGCCGCCGATCACCTGACCCGTCCGCATCCCGCCGCCGGCCATCAGCGCGAAGTTCACCCGCGCCCAGTGGTCCCGCCCGGCGTCCTTGTTGATCTTCGGGGTGCGGCCGAACTCGCCCCACACCACCACCGTGCAGTCCTGGTCCAGCCCGCGGGCGTGCAGGTCTTCCACCAGCGCCGACACGCCCTGGTCGAACGTCGGCAGGTGCTGTTTCAGGTGACCAAAGTTGCCGCCGTGCGTGTCCCAGAACCCGTACCCGAGCGTCACCACGCGGGCGCCGGCCTCGACCAGCCGGCGGGCCATCAGCAGTTGCTCGTTCCACAGGGGGGCGCCGTCGCCCAGGTGCTTCGGGCTGCCCTTGCCGTACCGGTCCCGGAGGGCCGGCGGCTCCTTCGAGATGTCCAGCGCGTCCACCATCTTGCTGCTGGTGAGCACGTCGAACGCCCGGTCGTGGAATGTGTCCATCCCCAGGGTGGCACCCGTTTCCGCCTGCCGCCGGATGCGGTCCATGTCGCCGAGCAGCGCCTGCCGGTCGGTCAGCCGGTCGGCCGGCACGGTCAGGTTCTTCATCACCGCCACCTCGTCCCCGTCCACCTTCACCGCCGCCGCCCCGCGGCCGAGCATCATCGGGCCGGGCGAGTTGTACGGCTTGTGCTGCATGGTCGGCGACAGGTCCACGAACGCCGGCACCAGCGGGTCGGTCGGCCCCTGCACCTTGGCCACCACGCTGCCGAAGTGCGGCCGCTTCTCCCGCTTCGCCGGGTCCATCGGTAGGCCGGTGTAGCTCATCCAACTGCTGTGCTCGTCCGGCTGGCCGACGACGGTGCGGACCACCGCCAGCTTGTCGGCGATCTTCGCCAGCCTCGGCACTCGGTCGGTGAACTGCACGCCGGGTATGGCCGTGGGAATGACGCCGAACTCGCCGCGGACCTCGGCCGGGGCGTTCGGCTTCGGGTCGAACGTGTCCTGGTGGGCCATCCCGCCGGACAGGTACACCATGATGACCGACTTGTGCGTGCGCCGGCCGGCGGCGG
>CANJKY010000733.1 GCA_947474875.1 Gemmataceae bacterium | reverse complement strand
CGTCGTCACCCTCACCGGCGCGACCGACGCCACCCTCGCCGACGGCCAGGGCGTCGGCACCATCGTGGACGACGAGCCGCGGGTCAGCATCGGCGACGTGACGAAGGCGGAGGGCAAGAAGGGCCAGACGACGCTGTTCACCTTCACCGTCACGCTCTCGGCCGCCTACGACCAGGCGGTGACGATGTCGTTCCGCACCGTCAACGGCACCGCGACGACGGGCAACGGCGACTACGTCGCCAGGAGCGGCACCATCACCTTCCTCCCCGGGGAGACCACGAAGACCATCACCATCGAAGTCAAGGGCGACAGCAAGCGGGAGGCGAACGAGTCCTTCGCCCTCGACCTGTTCGGCAACAGCACCAACTCGCTGTTCACCAAGAGCCGAGGCGTCGGCACGATCCTGAACGACGACTGACCGCGCGGACTCGGAACGTGACCGGGACGTCCATGCCGCCCGGTGAGTCCGCCGGCCCACGGTGAGGTGCGACCGGCGGCAGGCGAACAGTCCTTCAGGATGGCTTCAACCGGGGACTCCCGCCGGGCCGGTCGCGCGTTCCGCCCACCGGTCCGGGGGGATGGCAGCGCGGCGGCTCTGACGGCACGGGCCGGGAGTCCGATCAGCAGGTGCCTCAGATCCGCCTACGGATCGAGCCCGTGACGGTTGACGGAAGCGGTGACGCTGGGCAACACGGCCGCCGGCGTCCACCCGCCGTCACCCCCAGGTGCGGCCAGTTCCGGATACCGACGCACAGCGGCCGGATGGCACGCTCGGCCGCCGCGTTGTCGATCGCCAGTCGCCCGTCGGCCAGGCGCACGCCGAGGGCGGGCCACCGGGTCCAGGCGGACGCGAGTGTTCCTCCGATGGCCGACCTCGGTAGCCCTCGCGGTCGCCGCTCGGTCAACCAGGTCGTGAACGCGGTCAGAGCCGGGCCGGCGTGCTCTCGCCGGTGCGCGGCGAGGACGGACCCGGTCAGCCGCCTCGATGTTCGGCCCCCGCGCGACCGGGCACGGGCCGCGGTTGCGGATCAGGGCGTCCTGCACCCGCTCCGGGTGGGACGGCCGCGGGGGAGGGGCGGTTGAGACGCCGGGTGGTGTCGGTGGACGGGCGGGGGGTGGAACCGGCGGTACGCCTTGACCTCGCCCGACCTGCCGCCGCCGGTGAGCGGCCCATTCCCGCCCCGGGTGTTGTCCCCGCGGCGTCGGGGTCATGGAGCCTCGTTTCCGGCCCGGCCCGCATTCGGGCGCGCGTCCGCGGGCGGCAGAAGCCCGCCTCCGCCCGGGCCGCGGGCCCATCGGCCAGACCAGCCGGTCGGCCGAACACAGAACCGGCCCGCGTCGGCGGATTTTCGGGCCGTTCCCGGTGGGCGGATCGCCGCAACCCATTGGGCGGCAGCGGCCCGCCCCGCAACCGGGCGATCCGCATACCCGCGGGTCAGGCTGGCGGCGGCCGGGCTGGTCGGCCCCGACCCGCCGCCGCTGCTGGCCACCGTTGGTCGCCGCCGCGGTGGGGGGCGGCGAAGGTGGCGTGGCTGGCGGTGCGGTACGCCGAGGCCGCCCTCGGGGTGGTGTCTCAGATTGGTTCGCAACCCATTGCGGCGCGAGAGGCAAATCGGCAAACTGAGATACTACCGAGCCTTGACGTCGCGTGATACCATCGGGCCATGTTGAATCCGAAGACGCCTCGATCGGTCTGCCAAGCAGGCCGACGGGAACTTTGCCCTGTGCTTCGGGAAGAGGTATGCCCGTGGCCGTGTTCGCCGACAGCCGGCTGAAGGTATTGGACGCCGCGATCCGCCGGCACCAGGCCAGCCCGGACGCGCTCATCGCCGTCTGCCACAAGGCCCAAGAGCTGTACGGTTTCCTGGACACCCCCATCCTGTGGCACGTGGCGCGATCTCTCCGCCTGCCGCCGAGCCGCGTCTACGGGGTGGCGACGTTCTATCACCTGTTCCGCCTGAAGCCGCCGGGCGAACACACGTGTGTGGTGTGCCTGGGCACCGCCTGCTTCGTGAAGGGGGCGCAACAGTTACTCGACGCGGCCGAGCGGGCCGCTGGTGGCCGGGCCGGCCAGACCACGCCGGACGGCCGGGTGTCTCTGGCCGTCGCCCGCTGCGTCGGCACGTGCGGGCTGGCCCCGCTCGCCGTGTTGGACGATCGGGTGGTCGGCCCGATTACGCCGGACGACCTGGAGACCCGCGTTCGGGGGTGGGTGCATGGACCACGATGACTGGCTCCGGATCGGCGAGGTCGAGCGCGGCCGTGTTCGGCCAGTCCAACTGCGCTGCTGCGTCTCCGGCAGTTGTCGGTCGTCCGGGTCGTTGGCCGTGCTGGACGGCCTTCGCCGCGAGGTGGAGGCCCGCGGCCTCGCCGACCGGGTCGAAGCGGTGGGGGTCGGGTGCGGTGGGCTGTGCAGCCGGGGGCCGGTGGTCGAATCGGTGCCGGGTGGGGCCATGTACGGTCGCGTCACCCCGGAGCAGGCGGCCGCGATCGTCGCCGCCGGCGAAAGCCGCCCGAAGGACGTGGAGCGGATCGACACGAACCAGCCGTTCTTCACCCGCCAGAGGAAAATCGTCCGCGCGACCGCGGGCGTCATCGACCCGGAGCGGATCGAGCCGTACATCGCGGCCGGCGGGTACGAGGGGCTGTACCGCGCGTTGCAGCAGTCGCCCGCCGAGGTCGTTCAGGCCATCACGCAGAGCGGGTTGCGGGGCCGCGGTGGGGCCGGCTACCCGACCGGGCTGAAGTGGGCGACGGTGGCGAAGATGCCGCCGGGGCAGAAGTACGTGGTCGGCAACGGGGACGAGGGCGACCCCGGGGCGTTTATGGACCGGGCGGTGATGGAAGACGCCGCCCACCAGGTGCTCGAAGGCATGGCGATCGCCGGTTACGCGGTCGGGGCGAGCCGCGGGTTCGTGTACGTGCGGGCCGAGTACCCGCTGGCCGTCGAACGGCTCCAACGGGCCATCACGCAGGCGACCAAAGCCGGCCTCCTCGGTGGCGGTATTTTCGGCAGTCGGTTCGATTTCGGCGTCGAGGTCCGCATCGGGGCGGGCGCCT
>CANJKY010000732.1 GCA_947474875.1 Gemmataceae bacterium | reverse complement strand
CGGCCCCTTACCCCGCCCCGATGCCCGTTCCGCAGATGGTGTACGACCCGGCCACCGGCGCCTACGTGCCGGCTCCGGCCGCCGCCCCGCCGGCGTACCCGTACCCGCCAGCCGGCTACCCCGCCCCGCAGCCCGGCTACCCGTACCCGATGCCGCCGGGGTACGCCGCCCCGCCCGGCTACCCGGCCCCCTACCCGTACCCGCCGCCCGGCCCGCAGACCGACTTTTCCAGCATGGCGCCGCAGAGGGACGGAAGGCGGAAGAAGTACAAACGCGGCGGCAGCGGCATCGTGTTCGTCGTCCTCGGGCTGTTCGGCCTGCTGGTCGTCGGCGGGGGGATCGGCGCGGCGGTGGTGTTCAAAGACAAGCTTCTCGCGTTCCTGAACAGCCCGACCCAGCAGACCACCCCCACCACTTCCGGCCCGACCCCGCCGGTCACGGCGAAGGCCACCAACCCGCGGCGGATGCTGGCCCTGAGCGTCACCCGCTACCTGTACTGCAACCCGCTGACCGGCGGGAAGACGGTGGGCGGGGCATCCGAGTTCGGCGAGGCGGTGAAGGCGCTGGCGTTTCGCTGGGAGGTGCCCGACCACAAGGACAACAACCAACTGTTCGCCGTCACCGACGCGGACGGCAAAATGCCCGCGGCCGTCGCCCAGCGGCCGATGCTCAAGCCGGTAATCGCCGACACCGTCGCCCGGTTCTGCGGCACCAGCCGTCCGCAGGACCGCATCCTCATCTACTTCGGCGGGCACGCGTTCGCCAAGGACGGTAAAGCGTACCTGGTGCCCACCGAGGGCGACCTGAACGAGCCGGACACGCTCCTCCCGCTCACCGACCTGTGGGACAAGCTGCGGGCGTGCCCGGCCCAGCAGAAGGTGGTGCTGTTCGACGTGTGCCGGCTGAGCACGGACGACAACGCGGTGCGGCCGGGCAGCGAGCCGATGAGCGAGGAACTGGACAAGCTGCTGCACTCCCCGCCGGACGGGGTGCAGGTGCTGACGAGTTGCTCGGCCGGGCAGACGGCCGGCGAGTTCCGCACCGCCCCGGACGCCGACACCCCGCAGGGCAGCGCGTTCCTGGGGGCGCTGCGGACCGTCGCCCGCAAGACGAAGGGCACGAAGGTGAACCCGGCCGACCCGTTCCCGGTGAGCCAGTGGGCGGAGGCGACGGAGAAGCGGCTGGCCGACGTGCTGGCGAAGGATCACCCGAGCAAGCCGAAGGCGAGCGGCAGTGAACCGACGGCGGTCGCCCAGAACCCGGACGAGCCGCCGGCCCGCGGGTTCGACATCCCGGCCCCGCCGAAGGGGGCGGACGCGAAGGACGTGAAGGCGGCGTTCGCCGCCCTGGACACCCCGCCGCTGCTCGGCCCGCCGCCGGCCGACGGCGACCACCCGGAGGACGCGGTGGTGTTCTCGGCCGACGCGATGAAGGCGTATTCGGAACAGCCGGCGGACGACCAGCACCCGTGGCGGGCGGCGGCGACGAAAGCCATCGCCGACATCCGCGGCAAGTGGAAGGAGTTCGCCGACCCGACCAAGGGCGGGGTGCTGTTCGACGGGCTGAGCGGCAAGGCGAACGACGAGATCAAGAAGGCGATCGAGAAGGAGCAGAAGCCGCTGTCCGTGCTGGCGCTCGAGTTGAGCGAGATCGTGGACGCCCTGCTGGAACACAAGGAGAATGCGGAGAAGGACGAGTCGGCATACTGGCGGGCGACGTACCGGTTCGCCCTGGCCCAGGCGAAGCTGCGGCTGGCGTTCTCGCACGAGGCCAACCTGGCGCTCGGCAACGTGCGGACGGACAACCTGCCGGAGGGGTCAGACGGGTGGAAGTTGGTGCAGGTGCCGAAGATGAGCAACCGCAAGGAGGCGACCGGGGCGAAGGAGGCGCAGGCGCTGCTGGACGAGTTGGCGAAGGAGTGCAAGGGCACCCCGTGGGAGGTGGCGGCGAAGCAGTGGCGGACGGTGTCGATCGGACTGAAGTGGCAGCCGAAGAAGGCCGACGCCGACACCACCGCCACGGCGGAGGAAAAGAAGTAGCAAAGGAGCAGGCACACTCCGTGTGCCGTCCGCGGACGGGTGTTTGGGTGTATGGCGGGATGGGCGGTCGGAGGAAGTTCGGATTGAGCCGCGGAGCGGCGACCGAATGTAGCCTGGGGTGACGGAGCGCAGCGACGGAACCCCAGGACAGGACACCCAAAAAGACAAGCCCCGGAGGGCGCCTGATGTCAGGCGCCCCTCCGGGGCTTGGTGCTTCTTCATCGCATTCCTGGGGTTTGCTCGCTTCGCTCGCTGCACCCCAGGCTACCATCAGCCGCCGCTCCGCGGCTGAAGAACACTCCGTGTGCCGTCTGCACCGGCAACGGACGGCACACGGAGTGTGCTGGCTACTCTCCCGGCCGGTGCCGCTCCTCCGCCCACGGGTCGCCCCGCATGTGGTACCCGCCGTGCTGCCACTCTTCCCAGAACCCGGGGCGGTCGGCCTCCATGAACTCGATCCCCCGCACCCACTTGGCACTCTTCCACGCATACAGCCGGGGCACCACCAGCCGCACCGGGTAGCCGTGGTCCGGATCGAGCGGATGGCCGTTGTGGTGGGTGGCGAGCAGGGCGTCCTCTGCGAAGAAGTCGTCCACTGGCAGATTGGTGGTGAACCCGTACTCGCAATGCACCATGACGAACTTCGCCGCCGGCGACACCGTCACGTGCTTGAGCAGTTCCCGCGTCGGCACCCCCTCCCACAGGTTGTCCAACTTACTCCAGCGGGTGACGCAGTGCATGTCGGCGAACACCTTCGCCCGCGGCAGCGCCTGGAACTGCGGCCAGGTGAACGCGGCGACCTTGTCCACCAACGGGACAGGGAACACGGTCAAGTCCCAAGATTCTGGGTCGAACTCCGGCACCTCGCCGTAATGCAACACCGGCCACTTACGGGTGAGCGACTGACCGGGCGGCAGCCGCTCGCCGCGGCGGGTGTCCGGGCTGATGATGGCGTCGTCGCTCATGAGGAAATCCTGTCCTTTTCGACCGTGGCACCGGCGGCCCGCCGGTACGCCCCGCCGTGGT
>CANJKY010000731.1 GCA_947474875.1 Gemmataceae bacterium | reverse complement strand
TTCCGCCCGCCGCCGACGGTGAGCACCTGGGCCACCCCGCCGATCTTCAGCAGCCGCGGGCGGACCACCCAGTCGGCCAGCGTCCGCAGGTCCATCCGCCGCTGCGGCTCGGACGGGAACGGGATCGCCCGCGGCTGCCCGTCCACCGTGGCATGGGCCGTCCGCCCGCCGTCCGCGGACGGGGCGTCCCACCGTGCCCCGGTGACGGCCACCGCCTCCCAACTCGCCGGGTCGTGCCGGTCGGTCGGCTTCCACACCTTCAGTGACGGGGCGAGGTCGTCCGTCGGCACCCGCTCGGCGTAGAACGGGGTGCCCGGCACCGGGGCGAGTTCGCCGCCCGACGGCCCCGCCTGCCGCCGCAGCCCGGCGAGGATGATCTGGCCCATGATCGCCCCCGGCGGGGCCATCTGCGGGCGGAGGCTGGGCGGCAGGTCGCCGGCGACGGTGGCCAGCCGCTCCTGCACCACCTGCCGGGCGGTCCGCATGTCCGTGCCCCAGCCGAACTCGACGGTCACCGCCGACAGCCCGAACCCGGACTGCGTCCGCACGTCCTGCACCCCGGTGGCCCCGAGCAGCGCCGCCTCCAGCGGGAAGGTGACGAGCGTCTCCACCTCCTCCGGGGCGAGGCCGGGGCACTCGGTCATGACCGTCACCCGCGGGCGGTCCAGGTCGGGGAACACGTCGATCGGCATCTGGGCGGCCAGGTACCCGCCGTAGGCGAGCACGATGAGGCAGACGACCACCACCAGCGGACGGTGTCGGAGCGAGAACCGGATGACGGTGTTGAGCATGTTCGGTGGCCGATCGATGACTGATGTTCCGTCCCCAGGGCTGACGCCCTGGGCTACATCCGGCGGTCCCTCCGGGACGCAAGACAACGATTTCGCCGCGGAGCGGCCGGCGGCCGTAGCACAGGGCGTCAGCCCTGGGAACACACGTCAGTGCTCATGGTCGTGGTCGTGCCCGCCGCCGGCGGCGGCCGCCTTGAGCGCCCGGTTGATGGCCGCCGCCTGGTTCCGCACCACGAACTCGGCCTCGCTCACGCTCCCGTCGTTCGCCACCACCACCTCGGTGCGGTCCTCGTACAGCACCCGCACCGGCTTGCGGACGAACACGTCCCCGCTCTGCACGAACACGAACGCCTCCGGCCCCTCCCGCACCACCGCCCCGACCGGGAACACGAACGGCAGCACCTCCGCCTGCCCGCCTCGGCCGGGCGTGCCCAGTTTCTCCACCGGCACCCGCAGCCGCACCCGCTGGCCGGGGCGGTACCGCCAGACGAGGTTCGTCTTCCCGTCCTGGGTGTAGGTGCGGGGCTGGTTGTCCAGCGGCAGGTAGAAGCCGAACGTGCGGGTGGCCGGGTCCACCTGGTTGGACAGGTGGTGGATGAGCAGCGGCCCCTGCGGCGGCCACACGCCCGCCGTCTCGTCGGCGAACTCGGCCGACACCGGCACCTTCCGCTCGGCGATGGCGGCGAGCGCGTCCGCCTCGGATTTGAACGCCCGCCCCTCCACGAACAGCCGCTGGTGGTTGGCCAGCACGCACAGCGTCTGCCCGGCCTGCACCTGCTCGCCGAGGGTGACCTTCAGCTCCTGCACCTCGTACACGTCCGGGGGCGGCGGGGCGGCCGTGCTGCCGGCGGACGGGGCCGCCACCTCGGGCGGCGGGGCGGCCCGCGGCGGGGCGAGGACGGTCACCTGGGTGATCACGTCCCCCTTCTCCGCCCGGTCCACCTGGGCCGGGGTGAGGCCGAACACCTGGAGCTGGCGGCGGTACGCCTGCACCTGGGTGGTCAGCCGCTTCACCTGGTTCTCCTCCTCGATGAGGGTGGTGCCGGACTGGGTGCCCTTCCGCACCAGTTCGGCCACCCGGTCCCGCTTGGCGGTGGCGAACTCCAGCTCGCGGGCGGTCTTCGCCAGGTCGGTCTGCGCGCTCTGGAGGAACTCGCTCACCAGTTGCAGGGTGAACAGCGGGTCGCCGGCCTTCAGCGTGTCGCCGGGCTTGGCCCGGATGTCGGTGACCACGCCAGCCACCCTGGACGGCACCCCGCGGTCGCTCTCGCCGGGGCGGTCCACCACCACGCCGGGGATGAGCAGGGTCCGCCAGTACTCCCGCGGCACGGGGGCGGCCACGTCCAGCTTCAGGTTCAGTTGCGCCTGCGGGGGCAGCTTCACCCGGTCGGCGTGGCCGTGGTCGTGCTTGTCGTGGTCGTGGTCGTGGTCGTCGTGCCCGCCGGCTTTCGTCTCCGCCTGCGGCGGGAAGACGTAGGGCAGCCACCGCTCACGGGTGTGGTAGGCGGCGAACCCGGCCGCCGCGAGGACGGCCAGGGTGACGACCGGCGTGAGGAATCGTTTGAGCCACATGGTCGAGCGCACCGAGAGCGAGGGAAAGGGGAACACGGGACCGCAGCGGACCGCAGGACGGGTCCGGGGGCGGCCGGCGGAGGGGTTAATTCCGGAGCGTGAGAAGTGTGAGATAAAGTGGGAGCGGGCCGACGGGCGGGCGGACGTCGGGCGGCTGTCGCGGGCGCACCTCTTCCCCGCCTGCGGGCGGCGGCAGGGCGAAGACGACCGGCGTGTTGTCGGTCGGGGTTTCGATCTGCGGCACGACCGCCGGCTCGACCGCCAGGCCGGTCGCGCACGGGCAGTGCGGGTCGTGGTCGGGCGCCACCGGCTGGCTGCCGTCGTCCGCCGGTGTCGGCTCGACCGGGTGTGCGTGGCCGCACGCGCACGGGCAGACGCGGGCGACGGTGAACCCCGCCAGCATCAGCACCGCGATCAGCACCCGGACCGGCATGAATCGCCCCCAGTCCTCACAATTATGGCTGCGGGCGGGGCGGGGTCAATGCGCACGTCGAGCTGGGCTGGTCCCCCGCGGAAGACCCCCTCACCCGCCGGTGTTGCTTCGCAACACTCGGCGACCTCTCCCCCGCGGTGCGGGGGAGAGGTGTTGGCGCACCGGCTCACGGGTTCGCGTCCCTCGACGAACAACTACCCCCACCTCTCCCCCGCCTGGCGGGGGAGAGGTCGCTCCGGGGCGCGGAGCGACCGGAGCGGGTGAGGGGGTCT
>CANJKY010000730.1 GCA_947474875.1 Gemmataceae bacterium | reverse complement strand
GGCGGGCGGAGGCGGCGGTCGCCCTGGCCCGGCTGCTCACCCTGGAGGGGAAGGCGCGGCTGCAACTGGCGAAGAAGCACACCGACCCGGCGAAGCGGAAGGCGGAGGCGGCCCTGGCCCGCCCGCTGTTCGACACCGCCGCCAAGCAGTACGGCACCGCCGCCGCCGGGCTGGAGAAGTTGGCCGCGGCGGACGGGCTGGCTCCGGCCCGCAAGACCGAGCTGGTCCGGGAGTGGCTCCAGGCGTCCCTCGACCGCGGCATCAACCTGTACCTGCTGGCCGACTCGTACATCGACCCGCAGGACAAGGAAGTGGACGCCCGGTCACAGGCGGCGCAGGACGCGCTGAAGGCGTTCCGAACCGTCTGGCAGGCGGACGCCGCCCACCCGGTGAGTTGGACGGCGCGGGCGTGGGAGGGGGAGACGCAGTACCTGCGGGGCGACCCGACGCTGGCCGACGACCAACTCCGGCGGGTGATCGAGGAGGCCCGCCGCGCGACCACCACCCCGGGGGCCGCCGCCGGCCTGCGGATGGCCCGGTTCTTCCAACTGCGGCAGCAGTTCGTGGACAAGCAGAACGACCCGATCGGCCGCCAGCAGGTGCGGGACGCCTGCCTCGGCTGGCTCCGCGACTACCCGTCCGCCCGACCGACCGCCGAGACCTACGCCGTCACCTACTACCTGGGGTCGGTGCTGCTGAACGAGGGGCTGAAGAAGGAGAACCTGCTGGTCGAGCGGGTGGCGGCGAAGAAGCCGGGCGAGCCGCCGGAGGAGCGGGTGGTGGGGGTGAAGGCGGACGCCCTGCGGTTCCTCCGCGACGCCGACGCCCAGTTCCGCAAGGTGGTCCGCACGGACAACGAGTACACCGACCGGGCCGCCCGCCAGCGGGCGCGGGCGGTCCGCTGGCTGATCGGCGACCCGGACCGTCCGCCCGCCGCGTTCGCCACGTTCGACGACTGCTACATGGCCGCGCTGGTGCAGATGGACCGGCTGCGGGACACCCCCCCGGAACAGCGGCCGGCGGTGGCCGGCAAGATGGTCGCCCTGCTGGAGCGGGGGCGGGAACTGCCGGTGCCGCCCGAGTCGGTCCGCGATGCCACCGCCGCCGCGCTGGTGCTGGCCGAGGCGTACACCGCCGCCGGCCGCCCGCACCGCGGGGCGGTGCTGGCCGAGGGCGTCGCCCGCACCTCCCGCAACCCGACCCAGGCGATCCGCGCCGCCCTCATCGCCCTGGCCGGGTACAAGGCGGCGTCCGGATCGGCCGACGCCGACGCCAAGGCGGCCGACCGCGACCGCATGCTCGCCCTGTGCGGGTTCGCCGAGAAGCTGGCCCCGGCCGACCCGCTCACCGACGGCCTGCGGATGGAGTACGGGGTGCTGCTGTCTCAGGCCGGCCGCGGGCAGGACATGTTCGAGGCGTTCGCCCGCATCCCCGCGCGGTACCCGAAGTTCGCCCTCGCCCGCCTGTACGAGGGGGTGGCGGCGTATGAACTCACCCGCCCCCGCGGGGCGAGCGAGCCGCCGACGGACGCCCTCTCGCCGGAGAAGAAGGCGGAGGTGTACAAGCGGGCGGTGGCCGACCTGTCGGCCGTGCCGGTGCCGCCGAAGAACGCCGCCCCGGACGACGCCGCCACGTTCGTCCGCCTGCGGCTGCAACTCGCCCAACTGCACATCGCCGCCGGCCCGGCCGGCTACCCGCTGGCCGAGAAGACGGCGGCCGACGCCGTCAAGGTGGCCGGCGAACTGCCCACCCTGCCGCCGGACGAGAAGCCGCGGCTGCTGATGCGGGCCGAGATCCTGCGGACCAAAGCCGTGTTCGGCCAGGGCTGGCCGTTGTACGAGCAAGGGAAGTTCGCCGCCGCCGCCGACCGGTTCGCCCCGCTGCTGGCCGAGATGGTGAAGGGCGGGCCGGCGGCCAAGCCGGACCTGCAAGGGGAAACGGCGGAGGTGGCGAAGCAACTGGACGCCGAGCGGATCCGGCTGGTGCTGGTGCCCACGCTGAACGCCCGCATCCGCGAGGGGGCGGTGGACAAGGCCGGCCAGTTGCTCGACCAACTGAAGGCATTCGGCGGGGATCTGGCCACCACCGCCCGCGTGGTGCAGCAGGGCATCGCCACCATCAAGCCGACGGTGGACACCCTCCGCAAGGAGGGCAAGGACGACGAGGCAACCAAACTGGTGACGGCCGTGTCCGGGCTGGTGAACAAGCTGGCGGCGGAGAAGAACGTGCCGCCGGAGGTGCGGTTCAACCTCGGCCGGGCGTTCAAGGACCTGGGCGAACTCGGCAAGGCGGTCGAACTGTTCGCGCAACTCCCTCCGCCGGAGGACAAGGCATTCCTGCCCGGCGACCCGAAGGCGACCCCGCCGGAGAACGAACCGGCCGAGGCGAAGAAGAAGCGGGAGGCGGCGTTCGAGGCGAACAAATCGGCCGCCGCCCTGTACCGGCTGGCCCAGCTCGAACTGCTCCGCTGCCACCGGCTGGCCCGCCAACTGGACAAGTGCGACGCCCTGCTCGACGACATCCTGGGGAAGGACCGCAAGGGCGGGTGGGGGCAGAAGTTCCCGGACTTCCGCCGCGAGACCCTGTACCTGGCCGAGGCGAAGGCGAGCGAGGCGAAGACGCCGAAGGAGGCCATCCCGCACTGGAACACGGCCATCCGCGGCTGGCTGGGGTGGGCGAACGAGTACAAGGCGGTGATCGACAACCTGAAGGCCAAGCCGGACGACCCGGACGAGAAGGTGAACGAGGTGCGGAAGCGGAAGGAGGCGCTCAAACCGGCGTGGCACGACCTGATGAGCGAGTACTATCGCTGCTCGGTGGACGCGCAGGCGGCCATCAACAAGAGCGACCCGGCGAAGTTGGCCGCCACCCTCGGCACCCAGGCCGGCCGCATCCTCGATTTCGAGAAGGGCAACCCGGCGCTCGCCCCGGCCGTCCGCCTGCGGCTGTTCACCCTGATGGAAACGTACCCGGAGCTGAAAGAGGCGTACACCAAGGCCGGCGGCACTGAGTCGCTCAAGGCCCCGGCCGTCGGGCAGTAGTGGCGAGCGGCGGGCGTCAGCCCGCTGT
>CANJKY010000729.1 GCA_947474875.1 Gemmataceae bacterium | reverse complement strand
GCGCGCGGCGGGTTTGCCCCCGGCTGACTAAACGGGCGGGGGTCAACCCGGCCGCTCGCCAAAAAGGAACGGCCGGTCAGTCGTCCGGGAACACCTCCCCGCCGGCCCGCGTCGCCTGGGCCACCAGCGTGGTCAGTTGGGCGCCCTCCCGCAGGAACCGCACGCTGCCGTCGGTGAACGCCGCGTTCGCCCCGCCGCTGTGGAAGCTGTAGTACAGGAACCCCCACTCGTTCGACGCGTTGATCTTCATCGGGATGCTGGTCGGGATGCTCCCCCCGCTGCACCAGTCGATCCGCTGGCCGATCTCGTACGGGTTGTCGTTCGTCGCCCACGCCCCGCCACGGGCGCGGGCGCAGTTGGGCAAACTCTTGTTCGTCTGCGCCCGCCCGACCAGCCGGCCCTGCCGGTACACGTCCTCCCGCCCGGCGTCCTCGCCGAACAGCACCGTGTTCGACGTGCCGTCGGACACCGTCGTGATCCGCGTCGGCCCCTCGGTGAACACCCGCAGCACCCCCCGCAGGTCGCCGGGCGGCACCACCCCGCCCAGGTCGGCGGCGATGGCGGCGTTCACCCCCTCGACGGCGAAGTAGTCGGTGGTGGACCCCACCTTGTTCTGCTCCGGCGGGGTCTCGAACTTGTCCTGCACCCGCGGCTGGTTGGGGGTGGACGGGCAGTTGAAGATCTTCAGGTACATCTGGGTGGTGGTGCCGTTCGGGACGGGCAGGCCGACGTTCGGGGCCACCTCGCCGATCGTCCGCCACCAGTTCTCATCCAGGTTGTAGTACGCGCCGCTCACCACGTTCGCCTGCTCCAGGTACGGCAGCAGGTCGGGCGCCCAACTCCGCTGCGGGCGGGTGGTCCGCTTGGACGCCGGGAAGTACCCGTACGCGCTCTCGTAGTTGTGCGCCGCCAGGGCGAGTTGCTTCAGGTTGTTCTGGCAGGACATGCGGGCGGCCGCGTCCCGCACCTTCTGCACGGCGGGCAACAGCAGGCCGATGAGAATCGCGATGATGGCGATGACGACGAGGAGCTCAATCAGGGTGAACGCGGGGCGGCGCACGGGCAGACCTCCGGGATGGGAACCGCGGTCGGTAAGCTACTCGGGTGCCACGAACCACTCTTGAACCGGCGGCGTCAGCCGCCTGGGTAAAATCACACCCAGGCGGCTAACGCCGCCGGTTCACCCACAACACGGTGGCCATCCCGTGACCGCCGGTGAAACGAAAAAGCCCACGGCCAAACGGCCGTGGGCTTGATGCTACCACCGGTGACTCACTTGCCCATCGGCACGCCGGTGCTGCCGGACACGGCCGAGCTGCCGCTCATCTCGATCTTGGCCGTCGGCTTCATCTGCCCGATGACCGCGTCCCGCAGCCGCATGCCGTACACCGCCCGCACGGCTTCCTTCGCCTGTTCGAACGTCGGCTGCTTGCCCGGGTTCTTGGCCGTACACAGGATCAGGTGGTAGCCGAACTCGGTGGCCACCACGTCGCTCATGTCCCCCACCTTCAGGTCGAACGCCGCCTTGGCGAACGGCTCGACCATCGACCCCACCCGCGGGAAGAAGTTCAGGTCGCCGCCGTCCTTCTTACTCGGGCAGGTGCTGTACTTGCCGGCGTACCCGGCGAACAGCTCGTTCACCCGCTTGGTGCGGGCGGCGTCCTTCTCCAGCGGGGTGGCGGTGGCCGGCAGGGCGGCGACCGCCTTGGCCGCCTCGTCCTCGCACATCTTCTTGATGCCGCGGAGCGTCTGGGCGGCCTCGGCCTGCTTCGCCTTGTCGTCGCCGGGCGACATCAGGATGTGGCTGGCCCGCACCATGCTGCCGTCGAACATGCTCGGGGCGGCGTCGAACATCTTCTTCAGCTCGGCGTCCGTCGCCCGGTCTTTCAGGAACTTGTCCCACTTCATCTGGGCGATCACCTCGGCCCGGAACTCCTGCTCGGTGAGCAGCATCGCGTCCAGTTCCTTGGCGTAGTCCTTGCCCACCTTCTTCAGCTCGTCCTTCAGCTCGGTCACCAGCTTCTCCGACTCGGCCGGCTCGACCGCCACCTTCAGGGCGGTCAGGTACTGGTCGATGAGCGCGTTCTCGGTCAGGTGGGTGAGGATCTCCTTGCGGGCGACGGCGTGCTCCTCCTTCGGGAACTGCCGCAGCGCCCGCCACACCGCCACCTCGGAGATCTCCTGCCCGTTCACCTTGGCGGCCACCCCGGTCGGCCGCGGCTCGGGCTTGGACGCCGGCGCGGCCGGCGGCGGCACGGCCCCGCCCCCGGCGGCGCCGGCCGGCGGAGTGGCCGGCCCCGACGGCGGGGGCAGCGGTTGCGCAGACGCGGCGGCAACAGTGACGGTACTGGCGAGCAGGGCGGCGGCACGACGAGTGAACGAGCGCATCAGGTTCCATCCTCCATGACGGCAAGCCGGGGTTGCCACGTCGCTCGAAGCGCATTCCCGGCAAACTGTGCGGGGCATACCGAGTATCGGCCGTCGCGCCCAGAGCGGTTTCGGGAATCTCGGGGGAATTCATGGAGGTTCGGGTTCCAGGGGTTTCACCCCTGCTACGATCCACCGTCCCTCCGGGACGAAAACCCCGCACAGCCGGTGAGCCTGCCGTTCCGACATGCGGCATTTCGTACCATGAACCCCCGTATGGACGACACCTCGGCCAGCCTGCTGCACCGGCTGCAGACCCGCGGCGACGCCGGCGGGTGGCCGCGGTTCGTCGAACTGTACACCCCATTGCTGCTGGCGTGGGCGCGGGCGGCCGGGGTGCCCGGCGCCGACGCTCCGGACCTGGTGCAGGACGTGTTCGCCCTGCTCTGGCGGAAGTTGCCCGAGTTCCATTACGACCCGGCCCGCGGGCGGTTCCGCGGCTGGCTCCGCACCGTCACCCTCAACCGCTGGCGGGAGTTGGTCCGCCGCCGCACCGTCCTGACGGCCAACGGGGACGGCCTGTCAGACGCCCCCGCCCCCGAGGCCGAGGCGTTCTGGGACCGCGAGTACCGCGCCCGACTGGTCGGGCGGGCGACCACCATCCTGAAGGCGGACTTCCAGCCGACGACGTGGCAGGCGTTCT
>CANJKY010000728.1 GCA_947474875.1 Gemmataceae bacterium | reverse complement strand
TTCAAGCTGGCGCTCACCGAGGACCGGCCGACCATCCGCCCCTATGACGAGTCGCGGTGGTCTGAGCTGCCGCTCAACCGCACCGGGGACGTGGGGCCGTCGCTGCGGCTGCTGGAGGCCGTTCACGAGGTGTGGGTGGCGGTGCTGCGGGCGATGACCGATGCCGAGTTCGAGCGGGCGTACGTCCACCCGGAGTACAAGACGGTGTTCACGCTGGCCGAAGCGGTGGGCATGTACGCCCACCACGGACGGCATCACGCCGGGCAGGTCGAGTGGGTGAGGACGGCGAGCGGGTGGTGAGCGGCTACTTCTTCCCGCTCAGTTGGTACATCTCCTGCCACCGCTTCGGCTCGCCGGGGAGCATCACCTCCGGCACGCTCAGGTTCTGGCTACGGGCCAGTTCGATCAGCCGCTGCGGGTACTGCGGCCACTTGCCCAGCGCCGGCTCCAACCGCTTGCGGTCGGCGTCGGTCAGCGTCTCCAGCACGAACTTCCGCACCGGGTCGGTGAACTCGTCCGGCCGGCACGGGCCGAACGGGGTTTTCGGGTTCGGGTTCGCCCGCGCCACCTCCATCGCGAACTCCGGCCACTTGCCGATCAGCGGTCTGGCCCGAGGGAACGGCACCGTGTGCCCGGCCGGCACCTGATTCGGCTCGACGATCGGCTTGCCGGACTTCGGCTTTGGCAGCGTCGGGTGCTGCTCGGTCAGGCGGAGCAGGAACGCCCCGTAACTCAGCCAGTACCCCTCCTGCGTCGCCGCCTCGCGGTGGCTCCGCAGCGTGACCAGTTCCTCGCGGGTCAGCCGGCAGCCGGGCGGCAGGTCGTTCTTCCGCTCCCGCTCCAGTGTGGGCAGGTTCTTCGGGTTCACCCCGAACGCCGACTGGATGTACTCGTCGATCTGCCGTACCCGTTCCGGGTCGTCGAACGGCCAAGGGGTGTGCCCCTTGTCGCCGAACTGCTTCCACCGCCGGGCGGCCAACTCCCACTCGTCCCGTCGGCCGTGTTCCTGCCCGCGGTAGACGGCCACCAGCGCGGCCCGTTCCTCGCTGTCGGCCGCGTCTTTGATCGCCGCCTGTTTCGCCTTGGGCAGCGTCTCCCGCCACTGCCGGGAGTAGGCAGACCGCACCGCATCCAGCCGGTCGGCCGGCGGGGCGTCCAGGACGCGGCGGCGTTCGGCGGCGGGCAGGCGGCCGAGCCACACGGCGTACCCCTCCAGGGTGCGGAGCAGCGGTTCGCGGTCGGGCAGGGCGGGGTCGGCGAGTGCTTGGTGTAACGTCCGCAACTGCTGCTGGCGGGCCGGCGGGAAGGTGCGGAACTGGGCGAGCAGGGCGTCCCGCTCGTCGTCGCTCATGGGCGGGGCAGGGCGGTCGGAGTGATCTCCGGCCACCCCGGTGTCGAACAGGTCGGTCTTCTCCAGCGCCCGCAGGAAGTCGAGGTCGTCCACCCCGGCGTATAGCGGCAGGCGGGCCATCAGCTTGTAATCGTCGGCGGTGGGCGGCTCGTCCCGCTTCCCCACCGGCGGCACGACGAGCCGGTGGGCGGACCCGCCGAGGGCGACGGCGGCGACGACCGCCGCCACCCATGCAGCGACCTCCGCCCACCGCCGGCGGGGGCGGGCGGGCGTGAACTGGCTGCGCGACGCGGACCCCGGCACCAGGGGCATCACCGCCGTCAGGGTGCGGGTGGCGAACGACTCGGACGGCGCCGGCCTGGGCAGGAAGTCGAGCAGGTCGTAGGTCCGTTTCAGCTCGTCCGCCCGGGCGCGGGCGGCGGCGTCGGCGGCCAGGTGGTCCTCCACCGCCCGCTCGTCGTCCGGCGGCAGCTCGCCGTCCAGGTACGCGACCAGGTCCTCGTCCGACACGAGGTCGTCGTCCGGCGGGTCGGGGGCGGGTGTCATGGGTGTGTCACTCGTCGTCCGGCGGGTCGTCCGGCACCCCGCCGTCCATGTCGATGTACGGGCGGAGGGCCTCGCGGAGCTTCCCCCGCGCCCGGCTGAGCAGGGATTTCACCGCCTTCTCCCCCACCCCCATCACCTGGGCGATCTCCGCGTACCCCATGTCCTCGAACTTGTTCAGCACCACCGCCATGCGGTGTCGGTCGCTCAGGTCGTCGAGCGCCCGGCGGATGACGGATGCCAGTTCCTGCTGGTCCAGCCGCTGGGCCGGAAGTGGGGCATTCGGGTCGGGAGGGCGGACGGTGAACTCGTTCGACTCGGTCCCGCCGAGCGGGGCCGCCTGCCGCTTGTGCCGGTCCCGCCGGGCGTTCAGCGCCAGGTTGTTGGCGATGGTGAACAGCCAGGTGCTGAACTTCGCCCGCGGGCTGTACTTGTGCCGGCTGCGGTACACCCGCAGGAACACCTCCTGCGCCAGGTCCTCGGCCTCGTGCGGCTGGCCGGTCAGGTGGGCCAACACCCCGACCAGCCGCCGCTGGTACTTCTCCACCAGTTCGGCGAACGCCGCCCGGTCGTCCGCCCGCACCCGCAGCATCAGCCGGATGTCCGGGTCGCGGAGGGCCATCAGGGTGCTGGTCTGGCCGGTCACAGGGCCATCCCCAGCGGGGATGGAATGACGAATGACGAATGACCCACCAATGACCAAGGGAAAGCGCGCGACGGTGCGGCCGTCTGCTGTGTTCCTTTCGTCATTGGTGGGTCATTCGTCATTCGTCATTTGCTCAGCCGGTGGGTCATTCGTCATTCCCGTCGCGGAGCGGCGTAGCTGTCCGCACGCCGCATCAATGTCCGCCCCCTTCCGCTTCCGCACCTTCACGCTGATGCCGGCCTTGCGGACGGCGTCGATGAACGCGTTCAGGTCGGCGTCGGTCGGCCGGCGGTACGGCAGGTCCGTCACCTCGTTCCACGGGATCAGGTTGACGTGCGCCTTCCGCCCGCGGAGCAGCCCGACCAGTTGTTTGGCGTGGGCCGGCTGGTCGTTCTGCTTCCCGAGTACGACGTACTCGTACGTCACTTGCCGTCCGGTCTTGTCGAAGAAGTAGTCGGCCGCGGCCAGGATGTCCGGGATGCCGGTGCCCTTGTTCGTCGGCACGATCTCCGTCCGCAGAGAGTCGTTCGG
>CANJKY010000727.1 GCA_947474875.1 Gemmataceae bacterium | reverse complement strand
GGCACCCGCTTCGGGTCGTTGCCATACTCGGTCGCGATCCGCGGCATGTACCGGTCACTCGTCCACCCCTTCAGGTTGCCGCCGTAGTATTTGGCGAAGCTGCAAAACCCGCAGCTCGTGACCGTCACCTGGATCCGCTCGTCGAACGCGGCGGTGAACAGGGCGTTGTGCCCGCCGAGCGAGTGGCCGATCGCCCCGATGCGGGTCTTGTCCACCTCCGGCAGCGACTCCAGCAGGTCGACCGCCCGCATGTTGTTCCAGATCGCCTTCATCGTCCCGCTGGCGTAGTCGCCGGCCTTGAACGCCGCCTGGAAGTCGTACCGGTACTCGCCGAAGCTCGGGTAGTCCGGGGCGAGGCACACGTACCCCCGCTTCACCAGGTGCAGCGCCTGCTGCTTGCTCTCCTGCTTGCCGCGGCCGACGGGTTCGTCCTTGCCGATGGCGATCGTCTGGTGCAGGCAGAGCATGGCGGGCAGTTTGCCCGAGCCGCCGGCCGGGATGAGCAGCCACGCCGGCACGCGGTCCCCCTTCTCCGCCGCGAACGTCACCTTCTTCCGCACGTACCCGTCGAGCTTCTCCTCACTCACCACCTTCACGTCGAGCGGCACCTTGCGGGCGTCGGCCGGCAGCGGCCCCATCACCTGCTGCATCCGCCTGCGGATGTCCACCCGGTCCGGCTCGGCGGCCGGGGCGACGGCCAGCGTCAGGAGGGCGAGGAACGGTAAGAATCGGGTTGCCGGCGGGTATTTCACAGCGGTTACCCGGGTGCGGGACGAAACGGGGTGGGCCGTATAATACATCCCGCTCCGCACCCCCGCCATCGGATCGGTTCCTTGCCATGCTCGTCGTCATGCGACCCGACGCCACCACCGCCCAGATCGACCGGGTGGTCGCGGTCATCCGCGAACACGGCCTCACCCCGCACCCGCTGCCCGGGGCCACCCGCACCGCCGTCGGCATGACCGGGAACACGTCGGCGGTGGACAAGGGGTGGTTCGAGGTGCTGCCCGGGGTGGACGAGGCCATCCGCGTCACCCGGCCGTACAAGCTGGCCAGCCGGGAGATGAAGCACGACGACACCGTCGTCCGCACCCCGTTCGGGGACATCGGGGCGGGCACGTTCGCGGTCATCGCCGGGCCGTGCTCGGTGGAGGGCGAAGACCTGATGGTCCGCACCGCCGAGCACCTGATGAGCCGCGGGGTGCGGTTCCTGCGGGCCGGGGCGTTCAAGCCCCGCACCAGCCCGTACAGCTTCCAGGGGCTGGGCGTCGAGGGGCTGAAGGTGCTGGCCCGGGTGCGGGAGAAGACGGGCATCGGCATCGTCACCGAGGTGATGGACACGGAGTACGCGGCGGCGGTGGAGGAGTACGCCGACGTCATCCAGATCGGCACCCGGAACATGCAGAACTTCAGCCTGCTCAAGCGGGTGGGCCAGTGCCGCAAGCCGGTGCTGCTGAAGCGGGGGATGAGCGCCACCCTGGAGGAGTGGCTGATGGCCGCCGAGTACATCCTGGCCGGCGGGAACTACGACGTGATGCTGTGCGAGCGGGGCGTGCGGACGTTCAGCGACCACAGCCGGAACACCCTGGACCTGTCCGTCATCCCGCCGGCGCGGGCGGCCACCCACCTGCCCATCCTGGTGGACCCGAGCCACGGCACCGGCAAGCGGGCGTTCGTCCCGCCGATGGCCCTGGCCAGCCTGGCGGCCGGCGCCGACGGCATCCTGGTGGAGGTCCACCCGGACCCGGACCGGGCGCTGTCGGACAGCGCTCAGACGATCGACCTGCCCACCCTGGACGCCCTACTGGACAAGTTGAAGGCGATGGCCGAATTGTTCGGCCGGCGTGTCAACTGACCCCTCCGGCGGGTTCCGGCCGGCCCTGAACCCGGCCCCCGCACCGGGCCGGTTCGCATCACCTGTTTCTTTTCCGCCCGCGTCCGAATCGGCGTGTTCTACAGTGCGGACAACGGTCCGCTTCTCCCCACGCGCCGGTTCCCGTCATGCCCGCCCCGACCACCACGGTGTCGTTACTCGACGTGGCCCGCAAGAGCGGTCTGCTCACCCAGAAGCAGCTGGACGAGCTGTTCGGCGACTCGGTGCCCGGCGACCCGAACCAGTGCGCGGCCCTGCTGGTGAAGGCCGAGCTGCTCACCGCGTACCAGGCGAAGCAGCTGCTCGGCGGCAAGTTCCGCGGGTTCTTCCTCGGGCCGTACAAGATCCTCAAGCCGATCGGCCAGGGCGGGATGGGGGCGGTGTACCTGGCCGAGCACACCAGCCTGGGGCGGAAGGTGGCGGTGAAGGTGCTCACCGCCGAGAAGGCGAAGGACAAGCTGACCCTGGAGCGGTTCCACCGCGAGGCCCGGGCCGCCGCCGCCCTGGACCACCCGAACATCGTCCGCCTGCACGACATCTCCCAGGGGGCGGGCGTCCACTTCCTGGTGATGGAGTACGTGGACGGGAACGACCTGCAGACGCTCATGGCCCAGACCGGGCCGCTGCACTTCGCCCAGGCGGCGCAGTACATCGCGCAGGCGGCCGCCGGCCTACAGCACGCGCACGAGAAGGGGTTCGTCCACCGCGACATCAAGCCGGCCAACCTGATGCTCACCAAAGACGGCGGCATCAAGATCCTGGACATGGGGCTGGCCCGGTCGTTCACCGACTCCCGCGACAACCTGACCGGGCTGCTGGCCGAGGGGGACATCGCCGGCACGGTCGACTTCCTCTCCCCCGAGCAGGCGATGAACCACCCGCTGGACGAGCGGAGCGACATCTACAGCCTGGGGGCCACCTTCTACGCCCTGGTCACCGGCCACCCGCCGTTCCACGGCAGCACCGCCCAGAAGCTGATGCAGCACCAGCTGAAGGACCCGCCCAGCCTGACGGTGAAGCTGCGGGGGCGGGTGCCGGACGCGCTGTCCAACGTCATCTCCAAGATGATGGCCAAGCGGGCGAGCGAGCGGTTCCAGGCGGCCGCCGACGTGATCGACGCGCTCGGCCCGTGGCTGCCGGCGGTGTCCACCGGGAACATCGTCCAGGACCCGCTCACCACCAGCAGCATCACCCCGCCGCCGAAG
>CANJKY010000726.1 GCA_947474875.1 Gemmataceae bacterium | reverse complement strand
TGCTCACCATCGTGGACGACTCCGGCCGCGGGTTCGCCCTGGGCGCCGCCGACTACCTGACCAAGCCGATCGACTGGCAGCGGCTCGGGGTGATCCTGCGGAAGTACCTCACCCCCGGCCGCGGGGACGCGGTGCTGGTGGTCGACGACGACGCCCACAGCCGCGAGGTGGTGTGCCGCCACTTGGAGCGGGAGGGGTGGGGGGTGGTGGAGGCGGCGGACGGCGGGCAGGGGCTGGCGGCGTTCGCCGCCGACCGGCCGGGGCTGGTGCTGCTCGACCTGATGATGCCGGTGCTGGACGGGTTCGGGTTCCTGGACGAGTTGGGCAAGCGGTTCCCCCGCCACCGCGTGCCGGTGGTGGTGCTGACCGCCAAGGAGCTGACGCCCGAGGATTTCGACCGGCTGAACGGCCGCGTCGCCCGCATCCTGGCCAAGGGCGACCTGAGCCGCATGGACGAGCTGATGACCCTCATCCGCCGCACGGCGAAACGGTAACGGAAGGTTGTGATGCCCAAGCTGCTGATCGTGGACGACGAGCCGGACAACATCGAGCTGCTCGCCCGCCGGCTCACCCGCCGCGGGTTCGAGGTGGTGTCCGCCACCGCCGCCGAGGAGGGCATCGCCAAGGCCGCCGCCGAGCGGCCGGACCTGATCCTGATGGACATCAAGATGCCGCACGTGGACGGGCTGGAGGCCACCCGCCGGCTGAAGGCGGACGCCGCCACCCGAGCCATCCCGGTCATCGCCCTGACGGCTCATGCGATGGCCGACGACCGGGCGCTCACCCTGGCCGCCGGGGCGGACGAGTACGAGAGCAAGCCGGTGGACCTGCCGCGGCTGCTGGACAAGATCGCGGCGCTCATTCCGGGCGAACCGCGGGTATAATCGAACCCGCGATGCCCTCTCCCCCCCCTACCACCGGCCTCCAGCAGAAGGCGTGGCTGGCGTACCTGTCGCAGGAGCTGGCCGCCCCGGCCGACGCCCTGGTGCGGCACGCCGAGCAACTCGTCGAGCACACCGCCCGCTCCGCCGACCTGCACACCGACGTCACCGGGTGGCGCATCCGCGACCGGGCGGCGTACCTGCTGGCCACCGTGCAGAAGATCGCCGCCGGGGAGATCGACCTGGCCGTGGACGCCGACCGGCGGGGGCTGCGGCACGACCTGCGGGCGGCGGCCGGGTACGTGGTGTCGGCGTGCGAGGACCTGGGCGAAACGGACGCGGCCGCCGACCTGCACCCGCACCTGGGCGACACCCTGGCCGCCGCCCGCACGTTCCTCGGGCTGATCGGCTCCCTCCGCCAGTTCGACCCGGCCGCCGAACCCGAGTCGGAACTGGCCGGCACGATCCGCGACACCCTGACGGCCCTGCCGGCGGCCGTCGCCGGCGCCGCCGCGTCCGCCGACCGCACCGCCCCCGCCCGCCTGCTGCTGGTGGACGACAACGAGTTCAACCGCGACCTGGTGGCCCGAATCCTGACCGCCCAGGGGCACACGGTGGACACCGCCGCCGGCGGCAGGGCGGCGATGGCCCGCCTCCGCGACCCGGCCGCCCCGCCGGTCGATCTCATCCTGTGTGACCTGCTCATGCCGGAGGTGACGGGCATCGACCTGCTGCGGTGGGCGAAGGCCGACCCGCGGCTGTGGGCGGTGCCGGTCATCATGGTGTCCGCGCTGGGCGACGAGGACGGGGTGCTGGCGTGCATCTCGGCCGGGGCGGAGGATTACCTGACCCGCCCGGTGCGGGCCGAACTGCTGCGGGCGCGGATCGCCGGCAGCCTGGAGAAGAAGCGGCTGCGGGACCGCGAGCTGGTGTACCAGGCCCGCATCGACCGGCTGGTGCAGGCCATCTTCCCGCCGGCGGTGGTGGACGAGTGGCGGAAGCACGAGAGCATCCGCCCGCGGCGGCACGAGCGGGTGGGGGTGCTGTTCACCGACGTGGCCGGGTTCACCGCCTGGTGCGAGCAGCGGCGGGACCAGCCGGAACAGGTGGTGGCCACCCTGCAAGACCTGATCGCCCGGTTCGAGACGGCGGCGGTGCGGCACGGGGTGCAGAAGATCAAGACGGTCGGGGACGCGTTCATGGCCGCCGCCGGACTGAGCGCGGCCGACCCGAACCCGGCCCTGTCGCTGGTGCGGTGCGGGCTGGACCTGATCGCGGCGGCGGCCGCCCACCCGGCCGGGTGGGCGGTGCGGGTGGGCGTACACGTCGGCCCGGTGGTGACCGGGGTGCTCGGGCAGACGCAGTTCAGCTTCGATGTGTGGGGGCACACGGTGAACGCGGCGGCGCGGATGGAGTCGAACGGGGTACCGGGGCGGGTGACGCTGTCCGATGAGGCGCGGCGGGACGTGGCGGACGCGGTGGACGCGACCCCCCGCGCCGTCGGGGCGAAGGGGCTGGGCGAGCTGACCGTGTGGGACGTGACCGGGCTGAAGTAGCTCTCACCGCCCGCGGAACGCCGGGGGCGGCTGCGGCGGGGCGGCGGGCGGCGGGGCGAACCCGCGGTTGAACGCCCCCAGCCCGAACCCCAAGGCCAGCACGCCGACGGCCAGCAGGATGGACAGGATGCCGATGACCATGCCGGCGATGCCCATCCCGCGGCCGGGGGTGCCGAGCGAAACGATGCCGAAGATGATAGCCAGGATGGCGCACACCCCGCCGACCGGCCAGCAGCACACCGCCAGAACGACCGCGCAAATCCCCATCACCAGGGCGGTGACGCCCATGCCGGTGCTGCCGGTCGGCCGGCTCCCGCCCCGCGGGGCGTAGTCGTCATCGAACTCGTCGTCGTCGTCGTACTCGCGGCGGTACTTGCTCTTCCGCCGCCGGGACGGGCGGTCGTCCTCGTCGTCCTGCCCGAACTTGCTGTTCCGGCTGCGGCCGGAACCGGCGTCCGTCTTCGCCTCGAACACCTGCTGGCAACTGCCACACTGCACCGCCTTCCCCATCTGGTCGGCGTCCACTTCCAGCTTCGTCCCGCAGGTCGGGCAGGTGATGACGGGCACGGCGGAATCTCCTGTCTTGAGAGTGGTCGGCACACTCCTTGTTACGTCCATAAAGGCTCAGGTTGTGTGCCTACC
>CANJKY010000725.1 GCA_947474875.1 Gemmataceae bacterium | reverse complement strand
GTGAAGGAGGGGTTCGTGTACGGGCTGGCGGCGGACGACACCCTGCACTGCCTGGACGCCAAGGCCGGCACGACGGTGTGGTCGGCGAAGATGAAGGGCGGCGGCGGGCGGACCGCCGGGTACGGGTCGATCGTGGACGCCGGGGCGGTGCTGTTCCTGCTCTCCCCGGCCGGCGACCTGGTGGCGTTCGCCCCCGGCGGCAAGGAGTTCAAGGAGGTGGCGCGGTACCCGGTGGGCGGCTCCTACGCCTACCCGGTGATCGCCGGGCAGAAGGTGTACGTCAAGGACAAGGACGCCGTCACCCTGTGGGCGTTCGAGTGACGGCGAACCCCCGGCCGGCGGTGATCCCCCCGGGGCGTCGGGCCTCGCCTCGCTCCCGCGAGGCTTCGACCACGACCTACGAACATCGCCCCCTCGCGTGCTGAACGCCAAGGCCCAGCGTGAGGGGGTGGTGTTGCGGCCGGCGGCGGAGGAGTTCGATGCCGACATCGGCGGGCGGCTCAGCTTCAAGGCCATCAACCCGAAGTTCCTGCTCAAGTACGACGAGTGATCGAACCACCGCGGGGCCGCCGGCGGCAAGTTCTCGTTGCCCGCCTTGGTCGCCCCGACTCCCGCACCCGGACGGCACACAGCTTCTCGGACGCGGCCGACCGGTACTCGAACTCCGGCTTCACGAACTTGGCATTCTTGAAGTCGGCCTCCGGGCTGAACAGGATGGCGTTCCCGGCCACCGGCCGGGCGTCGAGGGCGGGCCCGCCGGTCGGATTCGTGCCCCGTTCATCTCATCAGCATACCCAGGGCCACCCCGCCGGCGGCCACCGCCAGCACCCCGCCGGCGACCGCCGCCCACACCCACCCCGGCACCCCCTTCTTCCGGGTCGGCTCGGCCGGTTCGATCGTGCGGTGCAGGTTGCTGCTGCTCAGCCGGGTTCTTCCCGCCTCCGTCCGGCTGACCGCGGCCGTCAGGTTCGGCGACTCGGTCAGCCACGGCTGGAGGGCGAGGATCACGTCCGCCGGCGTCGGGTAGCGGTCGTCCGGCTTCTTCGCCATCATCCGGGCGGCCACCGACGCCAGCTTCGGCGGGAACGTCTTGTCCAGCCGGGACAGGGACGGGGCGTCCTTCAGTTGGTGCTGTACCAGTTTGCTGGCGGTGCTGCCGGAGAACGGCGGCCGGCCGGTGACGAGCGCGTAGAACGTCACCCCCAGGCTGTAGATGTCCGCCCGGATGTCCAGCCCGGGCAGGTTCATCGCCTGCTCCGGGGCGACGTAGTCGGCGGTGCCGACCACCGCCCCCAGGTCGAGTTGCTCGGTCAGCCCGGCCGAGCTGCCGACCGGCCGGGCCAGCCCCATGTCCAGGATCTTCACCGTCCCGTCGGCGGTCAGCATCAGGTTGGCCGGCTTGATGTCGCGGTGGATGAACCCCTTCTCGTGCGCGTGCTGCAGGCCGGCGGCCGCCTGGGCGATGTACCCGACCGCCCGGCTGGGGGCGATCCCGCCGGCCCGCACCACCTGCTCCAGCGTCTGTCCGTCCACGAACTCCATCACCAGGTAGCGGAGGTCCGCCTGCTTGCACACGTCGAACAGCTTGACGATGTTCGGGTGGTCCAGGGCGGCGGCGGTGCGGGCCTCGCGGAGGAACCGCTCGAGCGCCACCCGGTCGTCGGCGACCGCCGGCGGCAGCACCTTGATCGCCACCTTCCGGCCGAGCGTCTGGTGGACGGCCAGGAACACCGCCCCCATCCCGCCCTGGCCGATCTGGTCCTGGATCAGGTAGTCGCCCAGGCGGAACCCGCGGACCTTGCCGGCCAGCAGCATCCGAGCCTGGAACTGGGTGAGTACCCCCTTCCGCACCAGGGCGGTGGCCGCGTGGACCGGGTCGGACGGCAGGCTGGCGGCGGCCGCCAGGGTGTCGGCGACGATGGCGTCGGGCAACACCCCGCTCCGCCGGATCAGGTCGAGGAGGGCGGGGGTGTCGGCGGGCGCGATGGCGGCCACGGGTCGCTCCGGCGGGCGAATTTCGACGACGGCTGATTCCTGTTAACTCTAGTTCACAGTTCGGGTTGGGACGGAGGTACGGCTCTCATTTTTTCGCCTTCAGCGTCCCCAGGTGGGCGTTGCCCACGTCCCACATGTAGTCCGGCACCACGTACTTCTCGACCGCCGCACTCAGGTGCTCCCGCACCTTCTTCTCGTCCCCCTCGGCGTCGTACCACAAGCCGACATACAGGTGGGCGTAGAACCGGGCGGAGGTGCCCGCGGCAGTGCCGTCCTTGGTCTTCTCGGCCGCCGCCAGCACGTCCTCCGGCTTCAGCTTGCCGGCGAACAGCTTCTGGATTTCGGCCATCGGCACGCGGGCGTCGTCGGTCACGTCGATGAGCGCCTTCTGCGCCTTCTCCTTGCCCACCACCTTCACGTTGCACAGGTAGTGCCAGGCGGCGTTCTCCACGTCCTGCGGGTTGTCCGTCTTGTGCAGTTCGAACTGCTTCACCCCGTCCGCGTGCTTGCCGGCGTAGTACAGGGCGATGCCCCGCCGCCAGTGCTTCGGCGCGAACTTCGGATCGGCTTTCAGGTAGGCGTCGTAGTCTGCGACTGCCTCGGTGAACTTGCCGAGCTTGAGGTACGCGTCCCCGCGGCGGTCGATCGCCGCCACCAGCTTCGAGTCGAGTTCGACCGCCTTCGTCAGGTCTTTCACCGCCCCGGCATTATCCCGAAGGGCCAGTCGGATCTCACCCACTCGCTGTCGGGCGAGTGCGGCCTTCGTCAAAGCATCCGCCGCTGCTTTCTCCGATTCCGTGAGAGCGGCCTTTAGCTTGTCGTCCCGCTCGTCGGCGAACGCGGGCAGAACGGTCAGGGCACACACCACGAGCAGGGCGGGGGAACGCATCGGCCGGCTCCGGGAGGGGGTGAGGTGATCGTAGTCGGTCCTCTGGGCAGAGGGAAGCAAGTCCTGTCCCCCAGCCTCTTCGCCGCGACTGAAAAGAGCGGTGGGATGATGTTGAAAGGACCTCACCCCCCGGCCCCCTCTCCGAACCGGAGAGGAGGTGTTCAAGAGAGACGAGTTTCGGAAGACGCGATCCGTC
>CANJKY010000724.1 GCA_947474875.1 Gemmataceae bacterium | reverse complement strand
TGTGGTTCCTGGTGCCGGGATACGGCGCCCAAGGCGGCACGGCGGCGGACGTGAAAGCGGCGTACCGCCCGGACAGCACCGGGGCGGTGGTGAACAGCTCCCGCGGGGTGGTGTTCCCGTTCAAACCGGACGACCCGAATTGGGAAGCGAAGGTGGTCGAAGCGGCGAAGAAGGCGCAGGCGGAACTGTGTGCGTGATCGTCATCAGTCGGCGACAGAGACGGCCAGCGATCCGCCCAACTGAGTGGCGTTCAGCCGGAGCGGAGAGGAAGGGATTCGAACCCTTGGTGCAGTTTTACCCGCACGCCGCTTTAGCAAAGCGGTGCTTTCGACCACTCAGCCACCTCTCCGACTTGGACGAATCTTAGCACCCGCCGTCCGACCCGACAATACGCCCGGCGGCGGAATGCCCGCCCTGTCCGACCCGCCGCCCCGGTCGCACAATGGCCGGGCTGTTCACTCACCGGAGTTGCCGCCGTGGCGAAGAACCATTCCCCCGGGTTCCTGAAGATCGTGACCGACGCCAAATCCCGCGTCCGCGAGTGCAAGGTGGCGGACGTGAAGGCGAGGCTGGACGCCGGCGAGCGGTTCGCCCTGGTGGACGTCCGCGAGGAGAGCGAGTACGCCGCCGGGCACCTGCCGGGGGCGGTTCATATCGGCAAGGGCGTCATTGAGCGGGACATCGAAACCAAAATCCCTGACCCGGCCACCCCGATCGTGCTGTACTGCGGCGGCGGGTTCCGCTCGGCCCTGGCCGCCGACGCCCTCCAGAAGATGGGGTACACGAACGTCATCAGCATGGACGGCGGGTGGAGCGGGTGGAACCAGGCCGGCTACCCGACCGAGAAGTAGTTCACGCCGCCGTGTGCCGCTTCAACCGCAGTTCCAGGTGTCGCCGCACGTCCCGCCACTCGGATCGCAGGATGCTGAACATCACCGTGTCCCGCACGGTGCCGTCACGGCGGGCGGCGTGGTGGCGGATCACCCCGTCCCGCTTCGCCCCGAGCGCCTCGATCGCCCTCTGCGAGGCGAAGTTGAAGTTGTCCGTCCGTAGCCCGACCACCACACACCCGAGCGAATCGAAGGCGTGTTCGAGCAGCAGCAGCTTGCACACGGTATTCACCCGGCTCCGCTGCCACCGCCTGGCGTACCAGGTGTACCCGATCTCCACCCGGTCGATCGCCGGCACGATGTCGTGGTAACTGGTGGAGCCGATGATCGTGTCAGTAGTCAGTTCCCGCACCACCCACGGCAGCCGGTGCCCGGCCTGTTGCCCGGCGAGCGCGTCGGCGATGTACCGCTCGGTGTCGTCGGGGCTTGGCACCGACGTGAACCACAGTTGCCACAGCTCGCCGTCGGCCGCCGCCGCCTTCAGCGCACCGAGGTGCCCCGGCGTGAGCGGCTCCAGCCGCACGCCGTCCCGTTCGAGCGTGATCGGGGCCGGGGAGATCATAGGTTTGCTCCCGGCGAGTGCTCCGGCACCTTCCCCCGCACTGACTCAACCAGCCGGTCGTAGTCGGCGACGGTGTCGGCGAGGAAGCCCCACTCGTGGCCGAAGTTCCACACCAGGCGGCTCTGGCGAATGCCGGACCCCCGGTTGCCGAGGGTGGCGTCCTCGAACCGCACCGCCTCAGACCAGCCGCGGCCCTCCCACCTTGTCCCGCGCTTGCGGACCAGCCCCCGCGGGCAGACGAACACCCAGTTCGCGGGCAGTTTCCACGCGCCGTACAGCACCACCGCCCCGCCCACCGCCATCGCCGTGGCCACCCACGTGCTGAACCACTGGCCCACCGGCACCTTGCAAATCCAGGCCGCGTAGAGCAAGCCGCCGAAGACCAGCAGCAGGCCACCGACGACCACGAACCCGATCCGCGTCCGCCGGTTCGGGCCGAACGCCTGTTCGGGGTCGCCAAACTCGGCAATCAGGTCGGGCGGAATGGTCGGGGGTCGCACGGCGGTTAGTCCTGCGGGTACAGCGCCGTGCTCAGGTAGCGTTCGCCCAGGTCGGGCAGCACCACCACCAGCAGCTTGCCGGCGTTCTCCTCCCGGTTCGCCACCTTCAGTGCCGCCGCCGTCGCCGCCCCGCAGCTGATGCCGCACAGCATCCCCTCTTCCTTCGCCAGCCGCCGCGCCATCTCGAACGCCTCGTCGTCCGTCACCTGCACCACCTCGTCGATCACCTTCACGTTCAGCACATCCGGGATGAACCCGGCGCCGATCCCCTGAATCTTGTGCGGCCCCGGCTTGAGCTGGTCCCTCGGGATGCCCTGCACGATGTGCTGCGTGAGCACCGGGCTGGCGGTCGGCTCGACGGCCACGCACTTCACCCCCGGCTTCCGAGACTTCAGCACCTCCCCGCAGCCGGTGATCGTCCCGCCGGTGCCCACCCCGCTCACCAGGATGTCGATCTGCCCGGCCGTGTCCCGCCAGATTTCTTCGGCGGTGGTGCGGCGGTGAACCTCCGGGTTGGCCGGGTTCTTGAACTGCTGCGGGACGAACGCCTTCGGCGGCCCGCCGTACTCGGCCAGCAGTTCCTCGGCGCGGGCCACCGCCCCCTTCATGCCCGTCTCGCGGGGGGTGAGGTGCAGTTCCGCCCCGAACGCCTTGAGCAGCCGCCGCCGCTCCAGCGACATGCTCTCCGGCATGGTGATGACCAGCTTGTACCCCTTGGCCGCGCACGCGAACGCCAGCCCGATGCCGGTGTTCCCCGAGGTCGGCTCGATGATGACCGTGTCTTTCGTGACGTGCCCGGCCGCCTCCGCCGCCTCCAACATGGCCACCCCGATGCGGTCCTTCACCGACCACAGCGGGTTGAAGTTCTCCAGCTTGGCGACGACGGTGGCTTTGCACCCGGCGGTGACGCGGCGGAGCTTGATGAGCGGGGTGTTGCCGAACGTCTCGGTGATGTTCTCGTAGGTGCGACCGCGGAGGAAGGTGGGGGTGGACACGGTGGAGTCCTTCGTGACGGAAAATGGTCAGTAACCCGAGCAACTCGGTCGAGTTATCGGCAGGATAACGCGCCGGATGGAATTGAACAGAGCGCGGGAGACGGGGGCGAGGCTCTTCGTCGTCGCCGCGAGCCTG
>CANJKY010000723.1 GCA_947474875.1 Gemmataceae bacterium | reverse complement strand
CGGCGGCGGCGACAGCCGCCGCCGGGTGGGGGGTCAAGAGTGGTCAACGATCCCGTTTCCGCCGTCGTTACAATTCCCCCATGTCCGCCGACGCCTTCCTCCGCGCCATCCGCGCCGCCCCGGACGACGACCTGCCGCGGCTGGTGTTCGCCGACTACCTGGACGAGACCGGCGACCCGGCCCGCGCCGAGTTCATCCGCGTGCAGTGCGAGCTGGCGACGCTGCCCGACCACGACCCGCGGCGACGGGCCCTCGAAGACCGCGAACACGACCTGCTGAACGAACACGAGCCAGAGTGGTGTGAGACCGAACCGTCTTGGGCGCAGGAGTGGGACTGGCGACGGGGGTTCATCGACGAGATCTCGGGGTACGGCAGCCCACTTGCGAACATTGAGCCGCAGTTTATCGGATACCATCCCGTCACCAGTGTGCGCTGGACATACCTCGGCGATTTCGCCCTCCCGATCGACTGGATACAAGCCCCCTGGGTGCCGACCGTCCGATCGCTGTCCGTCGCGAACACCTGGTGCATCGTCGATGAACTTGCCACGTTCCTGAATCGAGCGGACCCGCCGAATCTGACCACCCTCGACTTCTCGGGAAACGTTGGAATCGGCAACGTGTGTGATCTTCTCCGTCACAATGGCCTACGGGATCGCATCCAATCCCTCCTGTTCGGCGGAATGTCTCGATTTCCACCGGAAATACCTCCCGGTGATCCGGTTGATCCCGCTGACTTATGCACAACGCTTGACCGCGCCCCGCTCCAACACCTCGCCTGTTTCGACTCCGGCCTCACGTCCGACGGCCTCCGCACGCTTCTGTCTGCACCGTTCGCGGCCACGCTGAAGCACCTCGACATCTCCGACAACCCGATCGCCCCGGATGCGTACCGGGCGTTCGAGCAGGCCCACCGCTCGATGCGGCTGAAGCGGCTGGACGTGTCCGGCACCCCGCTCGCCGGCATCTCGCTCGAACCGCTGCTGCACGCCCGCAGCCTGGAATCGCTGACGCGGCTGGAGATGAACGGGTGCGGGTCGGCGCGGCGGAACATGGAGGTGCTGGCCGGCTCGCCGTTCTGGGCGCAGGCCGACCACCTCCGCGCCCACAGCGGCACCATTCCCGCCAGCACGTTCGAGCCGCTCGCCCACTCGCAAGGCCCCCCTACCCTGCGGCTGCTCGACCTGGCCGACAACTACCTCCGCACCAGCGGCGTGCGGCTGCTGTGCGAATCCCCGTGGGTCGGTTCGCTGACGTGGTTGGCCCTGTCGGCGAACTACCTGGACGACGAGTCGTGCCGGGTGCTAGCCCGGTCCGGCCGGTTCACCCACCTGCGGACGCTGCACCTGGCGCACAACAACACCCGATTGGACCGCGGCGAGGGCGAGCAGATCACCGACGCCGGCGCGACAGAGCTGGCGAACGAGCCGAGCCTGGCGAACCTGCGGCTGCTGTCGCTCAGCAACACCGGCGTCACCCACCGCGGGGTGAACGCGGTGCTGAACGGCCTGTACTGGCGGCTGTTCGGGCTGGGGCTGGCCGGCAACGACCTGTCGCCGGAGGTGGTCCGCATCCTCGCCGGGTCGCCGCGGCTGGCCCGGTTCGTGTGGCTCGATCTGGCCGACAACCCGCGGCTGCGGGGGCGGGCGCTGCTGCCGCTGGCCGAGTCGCCGTACCTGAGCCGGCTGTGCGAACTCGACTGCGGCGGGATCGACCTGGCCGACGACGTGCGGACCGCCTTCCGCGAGCGGCTGGGGCCACGGTTCAGCCACTAGCAGGGTGCTGAAAAACGGCGTGGTGGTTGGCGTCGGGCGCTACACTCTCCGGAATCCCGGAGATCTGTCATGCGTGGCCGAGTGGATGAGCAGTCGCCCCTGTTCCACGTGTTTTCGGTCGAGGACCGCATCCGGCCCGACCACCCGCTGCGGGACGTGAAGCGGCGGGTGGACGCCATCCTGGCGGCGATGGGCCCCCGGTTCGAGGGGGCGTACAGTCGCACCGGGCGGCCGAGCGTGCCCCCGGAACGGCTACTCAAGGCCCTCCTGCTGATGGCCCTGTACTCCCTCCGCAGCGAGCGACAGTTGTGCGAGCGGGTCGACACCGACCTGCTGTTCCGCTGGTTCCTCGACCTGCAGCCGAGCGACGAGGCGTTCGACCCCACCACCTTCTGCAAGAACCGCGACCGCCTGGAGGGCCACCGGCTCACCCAGGGGTTCTTCGACGCGGTGGTGGGTCAGGCGATCACGAGCGGCCTGTGCAGCGAGCACTTCTCGGTCGACGGTACCCTCATCGAGAGCTTCGCGGCGGCCAAGAGCTTCCGCCCGAAGGACGAGCCGGACGACGGCGGGGACGGGAACGCCTTCCAGCCGCGGAACCCGGACGTCGACTTCCGCGGGCAGAAGCGGACGAACGACACGCACGCCAGCCGCACCGACCCGGAGGCACGGCTGTACCGCGAGGGCGTTGGGCAGGAGGCGAAGCTGTCGCACATGGGCCACCTGCTGGCGGAGAACCGGCACGGGCTGATCGTCGGGGTGACCGTGTCGGAGGCGAACGGGACGGCCGAGCGGCAGGCGGCGCTGGACCTGCTCACCCGAGCCAAGCGGGTTCACAAGCTGCGGCCGAAGACGCTGGGGGCGGACAAGGGGTACGACGCGGGCGAGTTCTTTCGCAAGCTGGAGCGGCGGAAGGTGACCCCACACGTGCCGATCGTGAAGCCACCGCGGGACCCGAAGGCGGTGCCGCAGAAGGACCAGGTCCCGGACATCCGCGCCCGCCGACGGATGCAGGCCCGCCTGGGCACGGACGGGTATTCGCTGAGTCAGCGGTGCCGGAAGAAGATCGAGGAGGGCATCGGCTGGGTGAAGACGGTAGCCGGGCTGGCGCGGAGTCGGTGGGTGGGGCGGTGGAAGTTGCGGCAGATGGTGGAGGTGGCGGCCGCGGCGTACAACCTGGTGCGGATGAGGAAGCTGGTCCCGGCGGGGTGAGGGGCACACCCACCCACCAACGACCGTGGTCCTGAACCCACCACTGCCAGAACAACGGGGCAGCGGGGGAACAGGACCACTTTTTCAGCACCCTGCTAGG
>CANJKY010000722.1 GCA_947474875.1 Gemmataceae bacterium | reverse complement strand
TCAGTCTTGAGAGTACACAACCCGCTTGATCCCGTCCTTGAGAACCGGCACGTGGAAGTTGATGAGTAGTCCCAGAACGTGGCCGGTCGCCTTGAGGTACGAGATGACTTGAGCTTTGTGAATCTCGGCGAACGATGTCACCGTTTTCAATTCGACGACCAATTCACCCCCGATCAGAAAATCGAGAAACCCCTCCCCAACCGGATGTCCCTTGTACGTCAAGGCCACCGGATGCTGGCGAGAGAACGGGATCCCCCGCAACGCGAACTCGATCGCCAATGCCTCCTCGTAGGTCTTCTCCAGATACCCCGGCCCGAGAATCCGGTGAACTTCGATGGCGGCCCCGATCACCGCACTCGCCCACCTGTCAACCTGCTCGGATGGTTCGCGACTCACAGTGATCTCCCGGGTTGAAATGTGAACCGCCAAGACGCCAAGACGCCAATAAGACAGGTTTGGTCGCTGCTTTCTTGGCGACTTGGCGTCCTGGCGGTTCAATCGATGCCGCCGGTAGAATAACCCCATGCCGCTCCGCGTGTCCAACCTCCGCCTGCCGGTCGATGAGCCGGAAGCCGCCTTGCCGCGGCACCTCGCCCGCGCGCTCGGCGTCACCCCGGCCGACGTGCCGGCGTTCCGCATCGTCCGCAAGGCGCTCGACACCCGCCAGAAGTCGAACCTCCAGTTCGTCTACAACTTCGAGGTCGAGGAACCCGCCGGGTACGCCCCCGAACGTGCCCCCGGTTCCGCCCAGGTGGAGCGGCACGCCGACGAGCCGTTCGCCATGCCCAAGCCGGGCGCGCAGCCCATCCAGAACCGGCCGGTGGTGGTCGGGTCCGGCCCGGGCGGGCTGGTGTGCGCGTACTTCCTGGCGAAGCAGGGGTACCGGCCCATCGTGCTGGAGCGCGGCACACGAGTGACGGAGCGCATCCACGACGTGAAGCGGTTCGACGACGGTGGCGAGTTCCACCCGGAGAGCAACTACCTGTTCGGCGAGGGCGGCGCGGGCACGTTCTCGGACGGCAAGCTGACCTGCCGGAACACCGGGCCGGACGTGCTGCGGGTGCTGGAACTGTTCGCCGAGTGCAAGGGGCAGCAGGCCGGGCGGCCGAACATCCTGTACTACCACCGCCCGCACCTGGGCAGCAACCGCCTGCCGGCGGTGGTGAAGGCCATCCGCCGCAAGATCGAGGAGTACGGCGGGGAGGTGCGGTTCCTCACCCGCGTCGAAGACCTGATCTTCGACGACAGCGGGCTGAAGGGCGTGAACACGTCGAGCGGGTTCATCCCGTCGAGTGTGGTGGTGCTGGCGATCGGCCACTCGGCCCGCGACACGTACACCATGCTGGCGCGGCGGAACGTGCCGATGAGCCAGAAGCCGTTCCAGTTCGGGGTGCGGATCGAGCACACGCAAGAAACCGTGAACCGCGCCCAGTACGGCGGGCGGAAGTGGGAGGACACGCTCGGCAACGCCGACTACTCGCTGGTCGCCCACGGGGCGAACGACCTGTTCACGTTCTGCATGTGCGCCGGCGGGTACGTCATCCCGAGCGTGTCGCAGGTCGGGTACTTCTGCACCAACGGCATGAGCCTGAGCAAGCGCGATTCGCCGTATGCGAACAGTGGGCTGGTCGTCACGGTGCCTCTCGACGCTTTCGAGGGCACCGACGTGCTGGCCGGCATGCGGTTGCAGGAGCGGTACGAGAAGGTGGCGTTCGAGATGGGCCGCGGCGAGTACCGCTCGCCGGTGCAACGGGCGCTCGACTTCGTGAAGGGGAAGAAGAGCGATGGGACCATACCGAACAGCTACCCACGCGGGGTGGTGAACGCCGACCTGCGGGACGTGCTGCCGCCGGTGGTGGCCGACGCCGTCCGCCACGGCCTGCCGCAGATGGACCGCCGCTGGCACGGGCGGTTCTTGAAGGAGGCCACGCTGGTCGGGCCCGAAGCCCGCGGCAGCTCGCCGGTGCGGATCGACCGCGACACCACGTCACGGGAGTCGCCGGGCATCCCGGGCCTGTACCCGGTGGGTGAAGGGGCCGGGTACGCCGGCGGAATCGTGTCCGCCGCGGTGGACGGGCTGAAGACGGCCAAGGCGATCGTGGCGAAGTACGCCACCGTTGTGTAGCCGCGACCCAACGGGGAGCGCGTTCAACACGCGCTCCCCGCTGGGTCGCGGCTACTTCCGCTCGTACAAGTACACCCCGGCGTGGAAGAACTCGACGCCCTCCACCCGTTCGAACCCGAGCGGGCGGAGCCGCCAGTCGATGTACGTCCGCCGGAGTTGGTCGTCGTAGTGGTCCATCACCACCCACGCCCGTCCGCCCGCGGGCACCTCCGCCCCGCCCGCCTCGATCGACTTCAGCTCGCCGAAGAAGAAGTACAGGTAGTTCGCCTCGTTGCTCAGCACCACGTCGCCCGGCCGGCGGTGGGCCTGCACGTACCGGTGAACCGCCTGTGCGTCCGGCCGATGCCACGGCTCCCACAGGTGGGACAGCGACAGCCCGTCGGCCACCCCCACCATCAGGACTGCCAGCGTCACCCCGACCCACTTCCACCGGCGGAGGACCTCCCCGACCCCGGCCGCCCCGAGCAGGATCGCCGCCGGCGTCAGGAACTGGCTCAGCCGGTGCTGGCCGAGCGGGTACGCCTTCACCGCGGCCGCCACGATCGCCAGGGCGAACATACCCACGCACGCGACCGCCACCTCCCGCCGGCCGGCCCGCCACAGCCCCCACACCCCGAGCGGGGCGAACAGACCGAGCACGAACCCGGACGGGTTGGCCGCCTGCTGGAACACGCCCAGCACCGCCCGCACCGTCCAGTCGGTCGCCGCCAGCGGACCGGTGTGCGGCAGGAAGTGCGGCTGCCACTCGGCCACCAGCGAGTCCACCCGCTGCGCCGTCATCGGGCCGAAGTGGAGCACCGCCAGCGTGCCGGCGACCGCGGCCGACGCCAGCAGCCACGCCCCCACCCCGCGCCACCGGTCCGCCCAAGCCGCCGGCAGCACCGCCAGCAGCAGCCCGCCGTACACGAACAGGGCGGTGTACGAGAAGGCGATGAGCACCGGGGCGGCGATTGCCAGCGGGAGCAGC
>CANJKY010000721.1 GCA_947474875.1 Gemmataceae bacterium | reverse complement strand
GTTCACCAACGATGGGGTCACTTGTCCTTC
The DNA here is from genome assembly GCA_947474875.1 of Gemmataceae bacterium. Taxonomy (GTDB): domain Bacteria; phylum Planctomycetota; class Planctomycetia; order Gemmatales; family Gemmataceae; genus JALHQU01. The sequence continues at coordinate 3,070 of CANJKY010000721.1, read as the reverse complement.
TTCGGCTCATCCTTCTTCTCGTCCTTGCCGGGGGTGAACTCCTTTAGCTCCGTGTTGAACTCGCGGTTGCCGAGTTTGACCACACTCTTCACCACGCCGACCCCAGGGGCGTACCACAGGGAATTCTTGGACGCCGGACCGGCTCCCGGCGTGATCTCGCTGTCGACCCGAACCGCCTTGTATTTGCCGGCCGGCACTGTCACCTCCTCCTCCTTGCCCTGAGTGTAAGTCCGCTTCGCGCTCGCCCGGCCCGGTCCCGGCACTTCCGTTTCCCAGGTGTCACCCGGTTTGCCGCCCACCTTCACCACCGCTGCTGGTGTCTTCTGCTCCTGCCCGTTGATGCCCCGGTGGGCCACCCCCTTGGCCGACACCTCGAACACGTTGGTCAGAGTGACCCCGTTACCTTGATCCGTCTCGGTCGTCACCGTGTACACCCCGTCCTTCTCTTCCACCTTGGTCACCACCTCGGTCATCTCACGGGTGGTGTCACCGGCTTTCATCTGCATTACCTTCTTGGCCCCAACCGCGGTGGGGAAGTACAGTTCGTTCTTCTTCCCCTCCTTCGGCACCGGGGCGGCGAGAGCGGCGGACGCGGCGAGCAGGACGAGGGCAGACAGGCGGAACATAGGGACCTCCAAGAATGACGGTCAGGCGGGCATTGTACTCAATCGCTTCGGGAAGTGGACTCCCCCTGAACAGGGGATGGAATGCAAACGGCCCCGGCGATGTGCCGGGGCCGCTTCATTTCATCAGCCGGTGTTAGCGGCAGCCGCTGTTGCACGACCCGCAGGTCGGCTTCGGGTGGCACTTCTTCCGGAACCCGAACGCGCTGGCGTCGGACGTGAACACGACGGTCGCCACCAGGGCGGTGAGCAGGGACAGGGCAGTACGCATGATGCACCTCACGGAGATCCTCGCCGTGCGACCCGCCCGGGTTGGGCGATACACCGAGGTCGCGGGTTAGACGCAACCATCAGTTGATTTATTCGACACAATCATCCGAAATCGCCTAACTTGTTGCTCACAAACTGGTAATTCTGGCGCAGAATGACGGATTGTGGCACTTGAATCGTGTCCCTGGGGTCACTTATCCTTCTTCGGCTCGTCCTTTTTCTCCTCCTTGCCGGGGGTGAACGACTTCAACACCACCGTCCGCTCCGCCTTTCCGCCGATATCTTGGATCGCCTTCACCAGCCCGACGCCAGGGGCATACCAGGTGGCATCCTTCTGATTCACGCGCCCCTGTTGCTCGGCCTCGAAATCCACGCGGATGGCCTTGAACGTGCCAGCAGGCACCTTCACCTCTTCCTCTTTACCCAGCGTGTACGTCAGCTTTTTGGCGCGGGCTCCCGGTGTCTTGCCGGCAGGGACAGCAAGCTCCCACTTGTCCCCAACTTTGCCGGCGAGTCGCAGCAGCGGCACAAGATCGTCTTCACCACCGCCTCGCCGCAGGCGGGCTACTTCCTTATCCGACACCCGGAAGTTGTTGGAGATTGCCCCGCCCTTCGCCTCCACTTCCACCGTCACAGTGTACACCCCGCCCTTCGCCTCCACTTTGGTCACCGTCTCGGTCGTCTCCGAGGTCCGATCCCCCATCGTCATGGTCGTCACCCACTTCGCCCCCACGGTGGTCGGGAAGTACAGTTCCTTCTTCTCCCCCTTCGGCACCGGAGCGGCAAAGGCGGCGGACGTGGCGAACAGGGCGAGGGCAGACAGGCGGTACATGGCATAGCCTCCGGGTTGACGATCAGGCGTACATTCTAAAATGTCGGCCCGTCGAGTGCAAATCCCCGGAACACGGGAATCCGGTCCGTGCCACGGGAAACCCGCGGCCCGCGGTTCTGGTAAGATCACCGTGTCCACCTCCCGGACCGAGGGTGTACCGTGTTCCGCGCCGCCCCGCTTGTTGCCCTTCTGCTCATCACATCCGCCCCGGCCTCTGAACGAGTCGAGTTCCCCCCGCTGCTCGACACCGCCGGCGGCGTCCACCGCGTCGGCGAGGGGCCGGCCACGAAGGCCACGGTACTCGTGTTCCTGAACCCGACCTGCCCGCTCTGCCAGCGATACGCCCCGACGCTGAACAAGCTGGCGGCAGGGAGGAACGCGGCGGTCGAGATGTATGGCGTGGTGTCGAACGCCACCGTCACATTCAAGGAGGCCGCCGCGTTCGCCAAGGAGTACGGGCTGAATTTCCCGGTGCTGTTCGATGGGTCGGCAGCGGTGGCCGCCCGGCTGAAGCCGACGCACGTGCCCGAGGCGTTCGTGCTATCCGCGGCCGGCGAGGTGGCGTACCGCGGGCGGATCGACGACTGGTACGAGGCGCCGGGCAAGCCGCGGCCGGAGGTGCGGTCGCACGACCTGGCCGCCGCCATCACGGCAGTGCTGGCGGGCAAGGTCCCCGCGCCCGCCAAGACCGAACCCGTCGGCTGCCTGTTCGAGGACGACCTGCCGAAGCCGCACGCGGCGCCGGAGAAGGTGAACTACAACCGGCACGTCGCGTCGATCCTGCTCACCCGCTGCGGCTCGTGCCACCGGGCCGGCGAGGTGGCCCCGTTCCCGCTGCTGTCGTTCGCCGACGCCTCGAAGCGAGCCAAACAGATTGCCGTCGTCACCGGCGACCGCACCATGCCGCCGTGGAAGGCGGCGAAGGGGTACGGGCACTTCCTGGACGAGCAGCACCTGAGTGCATCCGAGATCGCCATGCTGAAGGCGTGGGCGGCCGACGGCGCCCCGGAAGGGGTGGAGGCGGACAAGCCGACCCCGCCGAAGTTCGCCGACGGCTGGCACCTCGGCCCGCCGGACCTGATCGTGCGGATGCCCGAGGCGTACACCGTGCCGGCCGGCGGGAAGGACGTGATCCGCAACTTCGTCATCCCGATCGACGTGCCCGAGAGCAAGATGATCACGGCCATCCAGTTCCGCCCCGGCAACAAGAAGGTGGTGCATCACGCTCTGCTGCTGCTGGACATCACCGGCCAGGGGCGGAAGCTGGACGCGGCCGAGCCGGGGCCGGGGTACGGGTCGGCCAAGGGCGGGGTCGGGTTCATCCCCAGCGGCGGGCTGGGCGGGT
>CANJKY010000720.1 GCA_947474875.1 Gemmataceae bacterium | reverse complement strand
TCTTCGACCCGTCCGGTTTGCACCGGAACACCGCCCCCGTGCGAAGCACCGTCGCCCGTGACCCGTCCGACCCCTCGGCGAAGTTGTCGTCGTCCCCGCTGGTGATATACAACCACCCGTCCGGCCCCATCGTCAGCCCGGACACCTGGTGGTGGTGGAATCCGCAGAACCCCTGAGCGATGGTCTCCTTCACGTCCCACAGCCCGCCGGGGCGGGACTGCCGGTAGCGGCGGACGGTGCCCCGGCCGGTGAGGTAAATCCACCCGTCGTGGTACAGAACGGTGGACGGCAGTTCGTCTACGATGACCACCTTGGCCGCGTCGAACCGTCCGGTCTTCGGGTTGTACGTCATCTCTTTGAGCGGGTCGCCGACGAACTTCTTCATCGTCGCAACCTGTTTGGTCGTCCCGTCCCGGTAGCGGAACGTCTCCTTGAACTCGAACCACCGCCCGTCGCTGTACGGGTCCGGCTTCCACTCCAGCACCATCAGGGTTCCGTCCGGGGTGAACGTCATGCCGACGGGGTTGATGACAGTCGGGGCGTCGGCCACCACTTCCAGTTTGAACCCCTCGGGCGCCAGGATGCCCTTCAGCCGCGGGTCGAACCCGCCCTGGTCGACGTACTTAACCGGGAACGGGGCCGGTTTGGCCGGGGACTGCGGTTGGGCGAACTCGGCCGGCGGTTCGGCTGGTGGCTGCCCGTGAGCCGTGACTGAGACGAGGGCCAGCAGTAGGGCCGAGCAGGAGAGGCGAACCGGCATGGGAAGGTGCTCCGAGGCGGGATACGGACAGGGTAGTCCGCCGGCGGAGTTGGTGCGAGAGCGAATCCGCGGTCTCCGTGAGCGGACTCAGGAGGCAGACTTGTCGGAGGGCGAATCGGGTGTAAATTACATGTTCTGGCGGGGTAGCTCAGTGGTTAGAGCAATCGCTTCATAAGCGATGGGTCGCCGGTTCAAACCCGGCCCCCGCTACTTCACCCCCGGTTCTCGGGGGTGTCTTCATTTCTGCGGACAGCGGAGCACAGGCGAGCTGTGACAGTAGCAGGTACGAGAACCACGTCGTGCGCAATATTTGTTTCGACAACTATTGTCCGGACTGGTATAATATCGCTATGTCCCGGTCCGGCCGCCGCTTCGATTCCCCGCAGCAGGAGGCGTACCTCGCCCTGTGGCGGACCTACGATCGCCTGCGTGCGATCGAGGACGAGCTGTTTGCCGGGTTCGACCTGACCGCCCAGCAGTACAACCTGTTGCGGCTGCTCAAGGCGTCGCACCCGACGGCGGTGCCCACCCTCAGTCTGGTGTCGCGGCTGGTGTCGAAGGCGCCGGACGTGACGCGGATGCTCGACCGGCTGGAACACCGCGGGCTGATCGCCCGCACCCGCAGCACCGAAGACAGGCGGGCGGTGCTGGTCGGTATCACCGACGCCGGGCTAGCAATGTTGGAGAAGATCGCCGCCCCGCTGCGGCAGTGTCACGAGCGGCAGCTCGGGCACATGACCCCGACCGACGTCGAAGCCCTGATCTCGTTGCTCCGCAAGGCCCGTGCCCCGCACGAGCCGGACACCAGTCCCTGGAAATGACCGGAGATCTCTCATGACCGAAACCACCACCGACGTGATCGTCATCGGCGGCGGGCCGTCCGGCTCGTCGACGGCCACGCTGCTCGCCCAGCGGGGGCACAGGGTGGAGCTGTTCGAGCGGGAGCACTTCCCGCGGTTCCACATCGGCGAGTCGCTCATCCCGTACACGTACCACGTGATCCAGCGGCTCGGCCTGCTGGACACCATGAAGCAGAGCTACTTCACCAAGAAGTACAGCGTGCAGTTCATCAACGAGAACGGCAAGCTGAGCGAGCCGTTCTACTTCGACCAGCACGACGAGCACGAGCGGAGTCAGACCTGGCAGGTCCGCCGCAGCGAGTTCGATCACCTGTTGTTGAACAACGCCCGCAAGCACGGGGTGAACGTCCACGAGGGGGCGCGGGTGCTGGAGGTGCTGTTCGAGGGGGACAAGGCGGTGGGGGTGCGGGTGAAGCCGGAGGACGGGCCGGAGCGTGTCGTCAGGTCGAAGGTGGTGGTGGACGCGAGCGGGCAGTCGTCGCTCATCATCGACCGGCTGAACCTGCGGGAGTGGGATCCGTACCTGAAGAAGGCGGCGGTGTGGACGTACTGGAAGGGGGCGTACCGGGACGAGGGGAAGAACGGCGGGGCCACCCTGGTCATGTCCACCGCCGGCCGGAAAGGATGGTTCTGGTACATCCCCCTGCACGACGACATCCTGAGCGTCGGGGTGGTGGCCGATTACAACTACCTGTTCAACGCCGACCGGCCGAAAGACCTGGAGAAACTGTACTTCGAGGAGGTGGACCGCTGCCCCGGTTTGCAGCCGCGGATCGCTAACGCCACCCGGTGCGACATCTTCCGCGCGCAGAAGGAGTACAGCTACCGGGCCAAGCAGGCGGCCGGCAACGGCTGGTGCCTGGTGGGCGACGCGTTCGGCTTCCTCGACCCGCTGTACTCGTCCGGCGTGCTGCTCGCGCTGAAGGGGGCGAGCATGGCGTCCGACGCCATCGACGCGGCCCTCGTCGCGAACGACACAAGCGAGAAGATGCTGCGGAGCTGGGAGAAGGAGTTCGTGACGGGTATGGACCGCATGCGGCGGCTGGTGTGCGCGTTCTACGACGGGCTGAACTTCGGCAAGCTGGTCCGCCGCAACCCGGACAAGAAGGGGCTGATCACCGACGTGCTCATCGGCAACCTGTTCCACGACGAGGTGGACGAGCTGTGGCCGCTGATCGATGAGCTGAACGCCGAGGAGCGGACGAAGAAGGAGACACTGGCGGTGGCCTGACACGCCGACCACGGGCGGCGGCCGGGGCACTCAATCCCGGCCGCCGCCACTCGACGTTTGCGAGCGGCCCGCCCATCATCTCTGGGTCGCCCTTTCACGGCCGAGATAACTCATGACCGACCGACTGGACGTCGTCGCCGTCGCCCCGCACCCGGACGACCTGGAGATCTTGTGTGGCGGCACGCTCGCCAAGCTGGTGAAGCAGGGGTACCGGGTCGGCATCTTCGACCTGTGCAGCGGCGAGCCGACC
>CANJKY010000719.1 GCA_947474875.1 Gemmataceae bacterium | reverse complement strand
GTCGTACAGCCCGACCACCTTGTCGCACCCGGCGAGGACGACGGTCGGGTTCGACGTGGGGAATACGAACCCCGGCCGGGCCGGCATCGGGTGGCGGGTGTGACGGCCGTCCCATGATAAATGATGCACGTCCCCCGTGGTCGCGTCCGGCCCCGCCTGGATGTTCACCCACACAACCCCGTCACTTTGCGCCCGCGGTCCTTCCGGCAGGAACCGATCGGCCTCGGTCGGCGGGGTGAACCAGACGCTGGCGTGGTGGGGGGTCATCCGGCTATCCTATTCCCTGACACGGAGGAGGGCCGACTATGCTCCGCGGGAAACGGGCGCTGGTGACGGGCGGCAGTCGGGGGATCGGGTTGGCGGTGGCGGCGACCCTCGCCCGACACGGGGCGGAGGTGGTGCTCACCGCCGAACAGCCGGTCGAGGAATGCCTGGACCTGGCCGACGTGCTGACCGAGTACCCGGACCAGACTCACTACCTGCAAGCCGACTTGACTATCGATGGCGAGGCGGAACGACTGGTGGCGGCGGCGTGGGGGCGGATGGGCGGGATCGACGTGCTGGTGAACAACGTGGGCACGTTCCGCGAGCCGCCGTTCCTGAAACTGACGCGGGACGACTTCGACGCCACCTTCGGGCTGAACGTGTGGACGGCGGTGGCCGTCACCCAGGCGGTGGTGCGGCGGGCCATAGCCGTCGGCCGCGGCGGGCGGGTCCTGTTTACCACCAGCCTGAACGCCACCCGCAGCGAACCGGCACACACCCTGTACGACGCCAGTAAGGGGGCGGTGAACGCCCTCACCCGCCAGCTGGCCGTGGAACTCGCCCCGTTCGGGTTCACCACCGCCGCGGTCGCCCCCGGGCTGGTGGAAACGCCGCTCACCGACTTCGGGCTGGCGTCCACCCCGTGGGAGCGGCAGCAGGTGATCGACCAGATCCCGGTCCGCAAGATCGCCACCGTGGAGGACGTGGCCGGCTGGTTCGCGTTCCTGGCGTCGGACGCGGCGTGTTACGCCACCGGGATCGTCGTCCCGGTGGACGGCGGGTTGGACGCCCAGCAGATGAGCGCCCGCCCGGTGACGGACGCCGAGCGGGGGCTGGCCGCCGCCGGGTAGGTCAGCCGGCCACCGGTCCTTCCGGAGGGGCGGGACGGTGCGGGTCGTCGGCCCGCACCGTCTTCTTGCCGGGGGCGAAGTGCGGCGGGCGGGGCGGGGCGAGGTCGTCCGCCGGCGGGCGGCCGGTGAACCACGGCACGATGTGCCGCACCCACGCCGCCCGCAGGGGGGTGGCGAACGCGTACCAGCACGTCAGCAGCGGGGCGGCCACCCGCGGCACGGCCACGATCACCGCCACCATGAAGATGAGCCGCACCAGGGCGGGGGCGGACCGCCGCCCGCGGGCCAGGAAGTGCCGCGAGTAATGCACCCGCGACACCATCAGCCCGGCCACCGCCACCGCCACCACCGGCAGGACGCGGACGGCCGCCCAGTCGATCCACTCGCCCACCCGCTCGCCCGCCTGGCCCCCCTCGGTGTCCAGCAGGGCGGGGCCGAACGTCATCATCGGGAACGACGCCACCACCCCGGCGGCGGCCGGCGACGGCAGGCCGGTGAACCCCTTCGGCCGCGTGGGGTCGCCGATGTTCACGTTGTACCGGGCCAGCCGCAGCACCACGCACGCCACGTACACCGCCCCGGCCGTCCACAGCACCCGCGGGTGGTACCCGACCGGCTGGGCGAACTGGAGCATGAGCAACGCCGGGGCGGCGCCGAAGCTGATGGCGTCGCACAGCGAGTCGAGCTGGGCGCCGAACTCGGTCGTCTGCTTGGCCCAGCGGGCGGCCGCCCCGTCGAACGCGTCGAACACCATCGCCAGGAAGATGAGGCAGCCGGCGGCGAACAGGGACGATTCGCGGTTGTACCCGGCCCACTGGGCGGCGAACGCGATCGACCCGAACCCGCACACCGCGTTCCCCAGGGTGAGGGCGGTCGGCAGGACGGCGAACAGCTTGCTCTTATCACGGCGCTTGATGGCCCACCTCCGGCGTCGTCGCCCCGGCGTCGGCGTAGGCGGCGAACACCGTCGCCCCGGCCTGCACCTTGTCGCCCACCTTCACCCGCACGCTCAGCCCGGCCGCCCGCGGCAGCACCAACTCCGTCCGCGAGCCGAACTTGATCATCCCGAACCGCTCGCCGCGGGCCTGCCGGTCGCCCGGCCGCACCCCGCACACGATCCGCCGGGCGATCGCCCCGGCGATCTGCCGCACCACGTACCGACGGTGGGTCGGACCGTCCTCCTGGAAGCGGACCGTCATCCGCTCGTTCTCCCGCGCCGACGCCGGCAGCAGGGCGTTCAGGAACTTGCCCCGCCGGTACTCGATGCCGATCACCCGCCCGGCCACCGGCGTGCGGTTCACGTGGACGTTGAAGATCGACAGGAAGATGCCGATCATCACCGCCGGGCCGACGAACGGGTCGTCCACCTCCTCGATGGTCACCACCAGCCCGTCGGCCGGGGCGACCACCAGCCCCGGTTCGGTCGGTACCACGCGATGAGGGTCGCGGAAGAACCACACGATCAGCCCGCCGACCACCACCAGACCCGCCACCACCACCCACCCGACCGCGGTCAGCCAGCCGGGGACCGCGACCAAGGATAGCACGACCGCCAGTGCCGCGGCCGGGCCGAACGTGAGGGCGGAGAACACGAACAGCTCGGCCAGCCCCCACCGGGCGAACGGGATGCGGTCCCGCCAGCGGAACGGGTCGTCGGCCGGGTCCCAGTGGTAGCCGCCCTGGTTGCGGAAGAACTTCACGTCCCGCGGGTCGAGCACCGGGTGCGGGCAGCCGTTGAACTCGCCCTTCCGCAGGGCCTCCATCCGTTTCACGTAGCCGGGGCGGAACGTCCGCAGCCAGAACCGCCGCACGCCCCCCCACGCCAGTTCGAGCCGGTACACCAGCCCGCCGCCGGGCTGGACGGACCGCACCTGCGGGTCCATCGGCTCGGGCGGGAGGGTCATCGCATCGGGCTGGGGGGTTGTCGCGTTCACGTTCACCTGGGATCAATTCGGCATGCCACCTCGGAAGGAGGCCGTGTCGTCGCCG
>CANJKY010000718.1 GCA_947474875.1 Gemmataceae bacterium | reverse complement strand
GGCCGCCGCCCCGGCCGACCCGGTTCTCCAACGACTGGCTCTGGACTGGGGCGTGATCCCGGTGCGGATGACCCCGGCCGGTGCGGGCGGGGACCGGATGGCGACGGCGGTACGGGACGCGTTCGCCGCCGGCACGGTGGCCGCCGGCGAGCGGGTGGTGGTGCTGGCCGGGCACCCGATCGAGGGCGGGCCGCTGTACCCGACGGTGCGGGTGGTGCGCGTCGGGGCGGCGGGCGAGTCGGTCGAGCCGTGAGCGGCTTTTCGTGGCACCGGCGGCCCGCCGGTGCCACGGAAGACGTTACCGTCCCGTCTTGGCCAGGAACCGCAGCGCGCTCTTCGACGACAGCCCCATCTGGCAGGACGTGTCGAACCCGTAGTGCTGGAGGGTGGCCACCAGCGCCTTCGCCTCCTTGTCCGTGTCGCAGGTGAACAGCAGCCGGCCCATTCCCTCGTACACCCCGAACTTGCCGCTCGATGCCGCCTTCACCGTTAGTGTGCCGGTGTCGAACCGCACCGCCTGCACGGCGAACGGCACCCGGGTCGGCGGCTGGCCGTTCACCAGGAAGAAGGTGACGTCCGCGTTGAACCGGCAGAACTCGGTGAACCGCTGCTCCTGCACCAGCTTGAGCGCGTCGCGGGCGGACCACTCGCTCGCCCCGAAGTTGGCCAGCACCTCGCCGCCGTGGGCCAGCACCCAGTGCCCGCCCTTGTCCCGCCGGATCTCGCACGCCTTCGGGTCGATGGCGAATTTCTCCCCGCCGGCCGCCCCGGCCGCCGGCACCTCCAATCCGGTGCGGGCCAGCTTCTGCTCCTGGTACTGGCGGTTCAACTCGGCCAGCCCGCCGGTCGCCTTCGGCCGCACGCTCGCCGTCTCCGGCTGGGCGAACAGCACCGTCGCCCCGCCGGTGGTCGGCCCCACCTGGGCGATGCGGTTCAACCCGTACTTGCGGATGACGCCGATCGCCTGCTCGGCGTCCTGCTGGTTCTTGCCGAAGTTGAGCAGGATGTTGTCCTCGTCCCGTAGCACCCACACCCCGCGGACCGTCTCCACCCGGACCGACGACAGGTCGATGTTCACCGTCGTCTTCGGGGTGAACGCCGGGGCCGTCGCCCGGTCCACCGCTACCCCGTTCAACACCGCCCGGTTCAACCCGTACTCGACCACCACCCGGTCGGTGCCGATCGCCCCCCACTCGGTCGGTTTCAACTCCCGCAGCAGTCGAACGAACTCCTCGGCATCGGCCTGGGCGCTGCCGAACTCCCGCACCACCTTCAGCCCGCTGGCGATCTGCCAGCGGTCCTGGCCGACTCCGCGGCGGGCGGTCAGTCCGTTGGCGTCAATCGGGACTAGCCTCTCCGGCTGGGGCAGGCGGACGGACGGGTCGGCCTTTGGCAGCCCATCCATCTGGGTGAGTGCGGTCGGCTGCGACTGGGGGGGCGGGGCGGTCAAGTTCGCCGGCAGGCGACCGGGTTCGGGATGGGTCGGCTGGTGCGGAGGGGTGGGGGTTTGGGCGAGTGCGGTAAAGGTGTAAAGACTGATGAAGCCGACCGACGCCAGTAGTCGCCGCATGGCCGATCCTCCGGGGCGGATTCCCAGGATTGATCGGCATAACCGGCGCAAGGAATCCAGTGGGCGGCGCTTTTCCCACCCCGCCCGCCGTCACCGGCCGGGCTGTAGCCACGTCTCGAACTGTTTGCGGACCGACGGGTTCGTCTCCAGGGCGAACGCCGTCTCCTTCTCCTTGTTCGACTCCTCGTGGCGGTTCAGCCCGCGGAGGGCCATCGCCCGGAGCATGTGCGCCTCGGCCGATAGTGCGTTCACGGCGATCGCCTCCCGGCTCGCCTCCTCCGCCTTCGCCCACTCGCGGACGACGATGAACACCGAGGCCCGCATCTGTCGGTACTCGATCGACGCCGGGTTAAGCGTGATCAGCTTGTCCGCCACCTGGAGCGCCGCCCCGTACTCCTGGTGCATCATCTCCGCCCCCATCCGGGTCGAGAGGATGGCTTCGGAGTCGGGGTGCAGTTCGGACGCCTTGCGGACGGCCGGGAGCACGAGGGCCGGTTGGCGGACCGTGCTGGCCGAGATCGCCAGGTGCAGCCACACTGTGCCGTCCGCCGGGAACCGGGTGGTCGCCAGCCGCAGCTTGTTTACCGCCTCCTGCCCGGCGGTCGCCTTTTCGGGCGCGTTCGGAAGCATCTTCGCCATCTGCTTGGTGAGGGCGATGCCGTAGTCGCGGTCGAACTCGTCGGCGGGCACCAGCGGGTCGGGCTTGTGGTACGGGACGATCGGCAGGTTGCCGGCGGCGGAGTTCGCCGGGCGGCGGGCCGCCTGGCCCGGCCGCCGGGCGATGGTGTGGTCGGTGACGGCGGCGTGGGCGATGCTGGTGCTGTCCTTCCGCGTCATGTGGCAGGCGACGCAACTGTCGTTCTTCGCCTGGCGGGCCGGCGGTTGCTCGGTACACCCGCGGGTGGCGTGGCACGTGGCGCATTTGCCGTTGTAGAACGCCGCCTTGCTCGCCGCCTCCGGGACGGCGTGCGGGTCGTGGCAGGTGGTGCAGGTCATCGCCCCGTTCGCCCTGGTGAAGCAGGTGCTCCGCTCCATCTGCTCGAACTGGCCGACCGACCGCGACGTGTCCGCCAGGTCCGGCCGCCGCACGAACACGGTCATGAACAGGTCGAGCGGCATCCCCGGCCGGAACTCGAAGAACTCCCGCCCCCGCCGGGCGATCCGCTGCTCCCCCTGCAGGTGGCACTGCCGGCAGATGTCCATTTGCAGTTCCCCCGTCAGCCGCTTCGGGTTGACGATGGTGTCGTCCGCACCGCCGCCGGTGGTGGGCGTGTCCGCCTGCTTGCGGGCGTGCAATTCGCCCGGCCCGTGGCATCGCTCGCACCCGACGCTCGCCTGCCCGACCACCGCCTGCTTGTACAGGTTGGTCGAGCCGCGGACCGGGTCGGTGTGGTTGACGTGGCAGAACAGGCAGTCGGCCACGATCGCCCGCCGCCCGCCGCCGCCCAACTCGAACCCGGGCGAGATGTTCCACCTGGCGTCGTCGGTGAACCAACTGACCGGCGACTGCCACACCGACCCGCGGTCCACCGTCAGGTACG
>CANJKY010000717.1 GCA_947474875.1 Gemmataceae bacterium | reverse complement strand
TGATGTCCATCGACAACAGCTACGACGCGGCCGACCTGCGGAAGTTCGACGCCGACGTGCGGAAGGGAGCCGGATCCGGCGAGGTGGCGTACACGGTAGAGTTGAAGATCGACGGGGTGAGCATCTCGCTGGTGTACGAGGACGGGGTGCTGAAGACGGCCGCCACCCGCGGGGACGGCGAGACCGGCGACGACGTGACGCACAACATCAAGACCATCGGCGGCGTCCCGCTGCGGCTGCACACCAAGACCCCGCCGAAGCTGATCGAGGTGCGGGGCGAGATCTTCATGACCCGCGGGGAGTTGGTCCGCATCAACGCCGAGCGGGTGAAGAACGAGGAGCCGCCCTACGCCAACACCCGCAACCTGACTGCCGGCACGCTCAAGCAGCTCGACCCGAAGGAGTGCGCCCGGCGGAAGCTCAGCCTGTTCGCCTACGGGGTCGGGGCGTTCGACGGGGTGGCCATCGGCACGCAGGACGAGCTGCTGAAGAAGCTGAAGGAGTACGGGTTCCCGGTCAACCCGCACACGCAACTGTGCCCCACCATCGACGAGGTGATCGCGTACTGCAACGAATGGGACGAGAAGCGGCACGACCTGCCCTACGAAACGGACGGCATGGTGGTGAAGGTGAACGAGTTCGCCCAGCGGCAGCGGCTGGGGGCGACGAGCAAGGTGCCGCGGTGGGCGAAGGCGTACAAGTTCGAGGCCGAGCAGGCGATCACCAGGCTGGGCAAGGTGGTGTTCGAGATCGGCAAGTTCGGCGAGCTGACGCCGGTGGCCGAGTTCGACCCGCCGGTGCCGCTGGCCGGAACCACCGTGCGGCGGGCGAGCATGCACAACGCCAGTTGGGTGGAGAAGAAGGACGTGCGGCTGGGCGACACGGTGGTGGTGGAGAAAGCCGGGGAGATCATCCCGCAGGTGGTGAGCGTGGTGACGGACGTGCGCACCGGGAAGGAGCAACCGATCCGGTGGCCGGACAAGTGCCCGCTGTGCGGCGGGCCAGTGGTGAAGGAGGAGAGCGCCACCAGCTACGGGTACATCTGCGACAACACCGGGCTGTGCCCGGCGCAACTGGCCAAGCGGATCGAGGGGTACGCCCGCCGCGACCGCATGGACATCGACGGCCTGGGCGCCGAAGTGTCGATCCAATTGGTCGAAACGGAACTGGTGAAGTCGGTGACGGACCTGTACCGGCTGACCGAGAAGCAACTGCTCGCGCTGGAGGGGTTCAAGCAGAAGAAGACGCAGAAGCTGCTCGCCGGCATCGCGGCGAGTAAGGACCGCGGGCTGGCCCGACTGCTGGCGGCGCTGAGCATTTACGGTGTGGGCGAGAGCATGGCCGAGGTGCTGGCCGACGGGTTCCCCAGCCTGGACGCGATCCTGGCGGCATCGAAGGAGGAGTTGTCGAAGGTGAAGGGGTTCGGGCCGAAGCGGGCGGAGAACGTGTACGACTACTTCCACAGCCCGGCGGGGGAAAAGCTGGTGGCCGAGTTACGGGAACACGGCCTCAAGCTGACGCACGACAAGAAGGCACCGCCGGCCGGCGGTCTGCCGCTGGCAGGGAAGACGCTGGTGGTCACCGGCACGCTGACGAAGTACGACCGCGGCGGCATTGAGGCGGTCATCAAGGAGATGGGCGGGAAGGCGACCGGCAGCGTGAGCAAGAAGACAGACTACGTGATCGCCGGGGAAAACGCCGGCAGCAAGTTGGACAAGGCGAAGGAACTCGGCGTGCCCGTGTTGACCGAGGCCGAGTTCGACGCGATGATCGGGAGGTAACCATTCTCGGAGCGTGCAGAGATGAAGCGGCGCGTGCTCATGATCGTGGCCGGCACGGTCTTACTCGCTGCCGTTGCTGTGTACTTCGGCTGGTGGCGGAACAGCGACCGGGCCAAGTTGATGCGGGTGTACGACGAGGAGTTGGATCAACTCAGGAGAGAGGCAGGCGAGGAAATCGTAACCGTCGTGGCGCGTGATAGGGAGCGGATGTGGCGGACTGTCCCCGCGCCCGGTGACCCGCCGTCGAATGACGAGGTGTCGCCAGTGTCCGCGATCAACGCCGCGAGCCGGGTGTTCAACGCGGTCCGGCTGGAGGGGATGACCCTCGAAGAGGTGAACGCCACGCTCGGGGCACGACCGCGGCCTCTGTTCAAGTACGACTTTTCCTTCTTCCCGATCGAACACGGGGTGGCCGTTTACCGGTTCGACTGCGGCAACTTCGGGTGGCAATTCAACCTGCGGCTCGATGACCAGAAGCGGGTGGCATCCGTCGAGCAGAAGTGGATTCGCTGACCGAACGGTGACACGGAGTGTGCCTGCTACTTACCGTCCGCATCGTCCGGCAGCAGCGTCGCCAGTTGTTCCCGTAGTACCAGCATCACCCGGTGTCGGGCGGAGTACACGCTCTGGGCGGTCACCCCCAGCCGGTCGGCCACCTCCCCGCCCGGGATCTTCTGGATGGCCGCCATCTCGAACATCCGCCACGCCTCCTCACTCACCTTCGCCTTGGTGCGGGCCAGCGCCGCCTTCAGCAGGTCGCGATCGGCCTCCTGATTGATCCGCTCCCAGAACCCCTCGGCGTCGTCCTGCACCTCTTGCAACCGCATCATCTGCTCGGTGTCACCCGACCCGGTGGCCGCCTTCGTCTGCTTCCGCACGTAGTTCCGGCACACGTGGACGGTTACCCGCCGTAGCCAGGCGGCGAACGGCGCCTTCTTCGGGTCGTACAGGTGTATCTTCTTGGTCAGCCGCACCAGCACTTCCTGCGTGACGTTCTCGGCGTCGGCCAGTTGCAGCCCGAGCTTGCGGCACCAGATGGTGATCTGACCCTGGTAGCGGTAGACCAGCCGTACCCAGGCGGTGTCGCTGTCCGTGTCCGATTGCACGTCATGAACGGCGCTGTCGACGGGTCGGTTCGGGGCGGACATGGCAGACGCCTGTTGAGGCACGCGAGTCTGCCTCCACTCTAATTCCGGAATCGCCCGGCGGAAACCCCATTCCCCGGCGAACCGTGGTGGCCCGCCGTTGCTCCTAGAATCACCACTCTGGATCACGTCTTTGTTAGCCCGACGCGCGGGGGGGGGGCGCACGTCCACCGCCCCCCCACGCGCGG
>CANJKY010000716.1 GCA_947474875.1 Gemmataceae bacterium | reverse complement strand
TGGACCTGCGGCTCGACCCGATCACCTCGCCCAACGTGTTCCCGGCGGCGGTCATCCACCGACTGCCGCAGAAGCTCCGCGACGCGCAGTCGGCGTTCGACCGCACCGGCGGGCTGCACGCGGCGGCGCTGTTCGACCTGTCCGGCGAACTGCTCGCCGCCCGCGAGGACGTGGGGCGACACAACGCGGTGGATAAACTGATCGGGGCCGAATTCCGGGCCGGCCGGTTACCACTGCGGCACCGGCTGATCTTCGTCAGCGGGCGGGCCAGCTACGAGCTGGTGCAGAAGGCGGTGGCGGCCGGGGCGGCGGCGCTGGCCGCGGTCGGCGCGCCGTCCACCCTGGCGGCGGACACGGCCGCCGCATTCGGGTTGACGCTGATCGGGTTCGTCCGCGACGGGCGGTTCAACGTGTACACCGGCGGCGAGCGGATCGGCTGA
Source organism: Gemmataceae bacterium (assembly GCA_947474875.1). Taxonomy (GTDB): domain Bacteria; phylum Planctomycetota; class Planctomycetia; order Gemmatales; family Gemmataceae; genus JALHQU01. The sequence goes on along the minus strand of CANJKY010000716.1, from coordinate 2,675 downwards.
ATGAGTCCAGCAACCACTTGTAAATAATCCGGGTACGGGTCCACAAGTGCTGGCGGTGGAAATGAGAGCGTGTATACTCGTGTCCGAACCAGTACACGAGGTCTCTGCGGTGGACGCCCAACAAATTTTCCTCGCTTACCTGATTACCTTCGGCTGGGCGATCGTCGGCTCACTGTCGATGGCAATCGGGGTCTTCCTCGCTCTGAAGTTGTTCACGCTGGCAACCCGCGGGGTGGACGAGTGGAAGTTGATCAAGGAAGGGAACGTGCCGATGGCGATCATCTTGGCCGCGTTAATTCTGTCCATCGGTATTGTGGTCGCCTCGATCACCAGAAACGGGTGAGGCCTATATGCGATATCACATCAGCTTGGCCGTCGTCTGTGCCCTGACCGCCCTTGTGTCGGCCGGGGGGCCGGTCCAGGTGCGCGGGTACACGAAGAAAGACGGCACCTATGTGGCGCCGCACACGAGGTCAGCGCCCGGCACGGCCAAGTCTGCCCCTCCGGTCATTGTGATAGCTCCTCGGATCGATGCACGAACGGAAGCTCGGACGGAGCCGCGAGTGACCGCACGAGGAGCGGAAGAGTCTGGAAAGAGTGAGGATCGAGCGGAACCGCCTCCACCGCCTGCCAAGACCGAGCCGGCGCCGAGTCCGCCCGTCGCCGTGATGGTGGACATCATCCCGCCGACCGACGGGATGGTACTGCTCGCGCCGTCGAAACTGGTTCATACACAGGCGAGTCAGGTCAAGGAGTTGAGGGTGAAGTGGGTGAAGGAGGAGATTGTTCTTGCCCTCTTCAAACCAGTTGAAGCGGAACTCGTGAAGCGAGAGTGGGACTTCACGTCGGTGAAATATGAAGGCAAGACGTGGGTGGTGCCGACGGAGTATGTGAGCAAAAAGAAGTAGCGGTACCCTTGTCGGTATTCCGTACGCGAGAAATCCCCCCACCCGCTCCGGTCGCTGCGCTCCTCGGATCGACCTCCCCCGCACGGGGGGAGGTGAAAAGGCCCGCCGGGAACAACACTCCTCACCGATCAGCCACCCTCTTAACCTCCCCCCTTGAGGGGGAGGTCGGCGACCGCGTCAGCGGACGACGGGTGGGGGGTGCTTCAGTAATCAGAATTGAGTTGCACCGGGTTCGTCTCGTCCCACTGGAGTTCCTCATGTTCGACCTCGCTGCCGTTCAGTCCGCCGTCCGCGAGCAGTCCCTCGACGGCTGGCTCTTGTACGACTTCCGCCAACTGAACGTGCTGGCCGCCCGCGTGGCCGGCACCAGCCCGAAGCTATCCCGCCGGTGGGCGTACTTCGTCCCTGCGAGCGGCAAGCCGAAGAAGCTGGTCCACGCCATCGAACCGGCATCCCTGGATCACCTGCCCGGCGACGACAAGACGGTGTACCTGCGGTGGCAGGAGTTCGAGGCCGGCCTGGCCCACCTGCTGGGCGGGGCGAAGCGGGTGGCGATGGAATACAGCCCCCGCAATGGGAACATGTACATCGGGCGGGTGGACGCCGGCACGGTGGAATTGGTGCGAGGGTGCGGCGTCGAGCCGGTGAGCAGCGGCGACCTGATCCAGCAGTTCGAGGCGACGTGGGACGACGAGCAGGAGGCGATGCACTTCGAGGCGGCGAAGCACACCGACGCCGCCTACGGGGTGGCGTGGCAGTTCATCGCCGAGCAGGTCCGGAACAACGGGTTCACGACGGAACTCGACGTGCAGGCGCGGATCATGAAGCACTTCGCCGACAACAAGATGACCACCTACAGCCCGCCGATCGTGGGCGAGGGGCCGCACAGCGGCGACCCGCACTTCGAGCCGAAGGCGGAGGTGAACCGCCGCATCGCGGCGGACAGCTTCGTGCTCATCGACCTGTGGGCGAAGATGGACCGGCCGCGGGCGGTGTACTCCGACCTGACCCGCGTGGGGTACGTCGGCGAGAGCGTGCCGGCCAAGATCAACGAGGTGTTCCACGTAGTCGCCGCGGCACGGGACGCGGGAATTGCGCGGGTGCGGCGGGCGTTCGAGAAGGGCGAGCCGCTGCAGGGGTGGGAGGTGGACGGGGCCACCCGCGAGGTGATCGAGAAGGCCGGGTACGGCAAATACTTCACCCACCGCACCGGGCATAACATCGGCCAGGAGGTCCACGGCAACGGCTGTCACATCGACGGGCTGGAGACCCGCGAGGAACGCCGCGTCATGCGGCGGACGTGCTTCAGCATCGAGCCGGGCATCTACCTGCCGGAGTTCGGCGTGCGGAGCGAGATCGACGTGTACATCGACAAGAATGGCGGTGTCCACGTCACCGGCGGCCCGCTGCAAACGGAGGTGCGGCGGGTGATCGTGTGATCCGCCGTCGTTGGCCGAACATCCCTCACTCACCGGACTGCTCCCATGCCCCGCGTCGCCCTGCTCGTTGTGCTGTTCGTCCTGCCTGCCGTCACCGCCGCCGACCCGAGGCGAACGGCCGAGAATGTCTTGGTCGTCACCCTCGACGGGTTCCGCTGGCAGGAGGTGTTCGGCGGGGCGGACGAGGCGTTCATGGACAGCAAACAGGGGGTGAAGGACGAGGTCGGGCTGAAGAAGAAGTACCTGCGGGCCACCGCCGCCGAGCGGCGGGAGGCACTCTTGCCATTCATCTGGGGTACGGTGGCGAAGAACGGCCAGGTGTTCGGCA
>CANJKY010000715.1 GCA_947474875.1 Gemmataceae bacterium | reverse complement strand
TCCGGACCAGTTTCCGGTCGCCGGCCTGAAACTGGTTGTCCAAGGTTCGGGGAGGCACGCGACGGCCTCCCCCACTCCCACCCTCGCCCCGCAAAGGAGGTGTCCCCTGTTTCCGTTCATCGTCTCCCGTTCGCTGGCGGCTTGTTGCCGCGAGCGAGGGGGAGATAAACAGCCCGGGTGCGGCCGACCCCTCGGCCGCAATCGCACCCGGGCCTGATACGAGAAACACCATGCAGACAATGACATTCGATCGCGAGGACGGAAAGAGGCACGGTGGAGGTTTCCAAGAAGGCAGGATCATCGTCGATTTCCAACGGAAGTACCGAGCATCCGGCGTTGATGAGATCTGCTTCACCCTCGAACGGATCGGGCCAGACCGGTACGAGACGATGAGTCGGTTTACCGCCGCCGATGTCCCCCGCCTGGCCTGCGTGCTCCGCGCGATTGCGGGCTACTACGCAATCTCCGACGAACTCGACCCAGCCACGGTCACGAGGATGCAGACCCTCTTCGACCGGCTGAGCGAGTTCATGGGGCTCCCGATCAGGCGCTTAGAACTTGACGGCGGGTGTTTTGGCCCTCTCAAGCTCGTGCCCAGTCCGACCTAGCAGTAACAAGTAGCACCCGGTCCGGAAGCCATCAGGCTTCCGGACCTCCGTTTCCCGTTGCCCTTCGAGTGAACCTCCCGCCAACTCGCATCAGCGCTGCTCCGGCGGCGACTGGCCGGACCGCTGTTGCTTTATCGCGGAGACCGTCCATGAACGACCAACTCAAACGCGACACGGCCGTTGCTGCCGCGCACGCGGTGGCGGAATTCTTCCCCGGCTGCCTCCTCGCCGAGGAGCGAGACCTCGTTCTAAACGCCTGTACCCAGGTGGTTCGTGCGGCACTCGACGCGTACGACCACTTCCGCGATGCGGAGGCGGGTTCGGACGCCCAGGCGGTGTGCGTGTGTGATGAGGCGTGCCACACCACGGACGAGCCGCTGTAACACCCACCCGGTATCCGCACCCGGCGCGACCGTCTTTCGGGTGCCGGGTGCGGGGGGCAGACAGCAAACCGGCCTGGGAACTCGGCAGACGAATGGCGAAGGAGTGTAGCAAACCCTGTAGGCCCGGCCGGGGACAGTCCGCTACAGCGGCTCCCACGCCGAACACGACTTTTGAGGAACACCAGGTGTCGCCATGCTCATCACCGTCAAGCAGGCTGCGAAGATGCTGACCGTCTCCCCGTCCCTCGTCTACGCGCTCGTAGCGGACGGAACCCTGCCGGCCGTCCGCATGGGCACCGGCCGCGGCACCATCCGGCTCGATGACGAGGACGTGCGACGATACCTGGAGGCGACGCGAGCGCGGGCGGCCCGGAGTGCTGCGCCCGTTGAGCACGACTTTCAGCACCTACGGGTGAGTTGAACCGACGAGCCGCCCGGAAACTGGTTCCGGACGGCACGGGGGTCTGCGGCGGAATGCCGACGGGCGGGTTTACGGCTCGACACCGGGACGGGGGGGCTTTCCACCCACCGCCCGTGTTGCCATATCCCGCAGGTGTTGCACCCGCTGCGACAGCTTCGAGTAGTGCTTCATCACCATCTCGGTGGACGTGTGGCCGAGGAGTTCCGCGACCTGGGCGATGCCCACCCCGTTCTCGAGGGCGTCGGTCGCATACGAGTGCCGGTAGGTGTAGGCCGTAACGCCGCGAAGCTCCGGGAATTTCTTTCGCAGCCGCATGAAGCGGATGCGGATGGCATTTTTCGAGTACGGCCGTCCGGTGCGGCTGCTCCGGAAGAGCTCCCCGTCGGGATGCCGGTCCACCAGCCGCCGGGTGAGATCCGCCATCGCCGGGGTGAGGTAGACGACCCGCGGCTTACCGACCTTCTTCGCCGTCTTGTGGACTTTGAGCGTCCACACCCCAGAGTCGAGATCCACATCGGCCGCCGTGAGCCGGGCGACCTCGGACGGGCGGCATCCCGTCTCCTGGAGGGCGAGGACGAACTCCCGAAACGCCTCGTCCCGGATGGCGGCGAGGATTATGCCCCGCTCCTCCGGGGACAACACCCGCGTGCGGGCGACGGCCGACGGCTTCTTCAGCCGCTTGACCGGGTTCGCCTTCGTGTACCCTTCCGCCTCGGCCCAGGCGAACGCCCGCTTGACCGCCGTCACCGCCCCCCGCCGCGAGGAGTCCTTCCACGACTTCTGCGCGTCCATCCACTGCGTGACGGCCGCTACCGTCACCCGGCTGACGAGCAACAGCCCCGCCCCGCGAAACGAGACGAACGACTGGAGATAATACCGGTACCACCCGTAGCTCTCGGGCGAGTGGTGGAGCTTCGACCAGGAGAGGAACAGGTCGAAGACGACCGCGACCTGCGGCTCGCCCACGTCGGAGGGCAGGCCCTGCCCGGACTGGAGCCGGTGCCATTCGAGCAGGGCGGCCTGTTTGTTCGCTTTCCCGCGGGCGAGTTTGACCTGCTTACCGCCGATCTCGACGTACCAGGCGTCGTGCGACGTGCGGTACCACGGCCGGGACGGACGCATCGGAGAACCTCCAGCGAAACGCTGTCCGGTTCACCTTCGCAAAGCGGAGCGGTTGTGACCGCTACCGTGTTCGTGAGTTTCCTGCCAGTTCCCTGCCAAGCGGCTGAGGGATGGCACCCCGGCTGGATGTGCGAAGTCCTTACTTCGCCGGGGTTTGTGAGAGTCGGGCTGACAGGATTCGAACCTGCGACCTCTTGGTCCCGAACCAAGCGCTCTACCAAGCTGAGCTACAGCCCGTCGGCTTAGGAGTTATAACCAGTCCGCATGGAGTGTCAACCGCATTTCCCATCATGAATCCGCTACCGCTTCGCCCACATCGTGGCTGTCCGTCTGGTCACGTCCCATGAGTATGCACGGCCGTCGTCATAGCTTTGCAGTCCCAGATCGGTTAGCAAGACAGTTGCCATTCCCAACTCCGGTCCGCTGAGCGTGGCACGATCGCGGCGGCGGACGCAGTCGAGAAAGTTCCGCCACATCACCTCCGTCTCGTTCTTCGGCGGCTCGGCAGCGATCGTCTCCCCTCGTGGGAACTCCCGCTCCAGTCGTGGCGGCAACCCGGACCCGCCCCGGGGGTCGTCCAATATCATCT
>CANJKY010000714.1 GCA_947474875.1 Gemmataceae bacterium | reverse complement strand
CTGCTCGGGCGTGTACACCCACGACTGGGCCTCGTAGGTGTTGTTCAGAAAGGCGAACAGGCCGTAGTACTCGCGGTGGGTGAGCGGGTCGAACTTGTGGGTGTGACACTGGGCGCACTGGGTGGTCAGGCCGAGTACCGCCTTCCCCAGGCAGTCCACCCGGTCGAACAGCTCGACCATGCGGTACTGCTCGGGGACGATCGCCCCCTCCTCGCTGATCATGCTGTTCCGCAGGAAGCCGGTCGCCACGATCTGGTCCTGGGTGGCGTTCGGCAGCAGGTCGCCGGCCACCTGTTCGATCACGAACCGGTCATACGGCATGTCGTCGTTCAGTGCCCGCACCACCCAGTCCCGCCACGCCCACATGTCGCGGCGGAGGTCCTTCTCGTACCCGTTCGAGTCGGAATACCGGGCCAGGTCGAGCCAGTGCCGCGCCCACTTCTCGCCCAACCTATCGCTCTTCAACAGCTTCTCGACGGTGGCGTCGTACCCGTCCCGCTCGAACGCGGCGAGTTCGTCCGGCGACGGCGGCAGGCCGATCAGGTCGAGGTACAGGCGGCGGGCGATCGTCCCGTTGGGAGCCGGCGCCGACGGGGTCAGTTTCTCACGCTTCAACCGGTCGAGGACGAAGGCGTCGATCGGGGATGACCCCCCACCCGGTAGCAGAATCTTCTTCGGCGCGGTGAACGCCCAGTGCGCTTCGTACTTCGCCCCTTCCGCGATCCAGCGTTTGAGCACATCACGCTGCGCATCCGACAGCGGCCTTTTCTCGCTCGGTGGCGGCATCACCGTTTCGCCGTCACCGGAGGTGATCCGCGAAAACAGCTCGCTCTCCTCCGGTTTACCCGGCACCACCGCCGCCCCGCCGGACGACCCGCCCTTCAACGCCCCGTCGCGGGTGTCCAGCCGCAGCTTGCCCTTTCGCGTCTTGTCGTCCGCCCCGTGGCAGTGCGTGCAGTGCCCCGCCAGGATCGGCTGCACCTCCCGCTGGAAGTCCACCGGCGGGGCCGCCCGACCGGGCAAGACCACAGCCATCACCACCAGTAGCGGGCCGGATGTGGCAAGCGCTCGCGACATATGTCGAACTCCCGGAAACCGACCGACAGCCACACGGCTGGTTGTACGGCCATGACGCGTCTGGGGAACGGGATGGGGGGCGGGAGGGCGGCAGGATCGGCACCGTGTCTCTGGATCCGTTCTACCATTCTTTCCTCGCGGACCCACTTGTGTGGCAGGAGACTTGTAGCGCCATGCACTGAACGCTCCAACACGCAGTAATTCCAACCCGCTTCTGGAGGAGGCTCGTGCAGACCGTCCGGGGGTGATCTCGGAATCGGCGGTTGGCGCCCTGGGGCGTAACACGGCACAGGATTGGCGGTATCCCTTTCAGCCGGACGCGCCTCGCGAGGGTGTCATGAAGCCGCTGTCGGAAATCCCGTTCTCGGTCCTCGATCTGGCCCCGATCCGCCAGGGCGGGACGGCGGCCGAGTCGTTCGGCAACACCCTCGATCTGGCCCGCCACGCCGAGCGGCTAGGTTACCAGCGGTACTGGGTGGCCGAACACCACTCCCTCCCCGGGATCGCCAGCGCCGCGACCGCCGTCGTCATCGCCCACGTCGCCGGCGGCACGTCCCGCATCCGGGTGGGGTCCGGCGGCATCATGCTGCCGAACCACGCCCCGCTGGTGATCGCCGAGCAGTTCGGCACCCTCGAATCGCTGTACCCCGGGCGGATCGACCTGGGGCTGGGCCGCGCCCCGGGCGGGGACCAGCGGACCGCCCGGGCGCTGCGGCGACACCTGGGGAGCAGCGGGGACACGTTCCCGCAGGATCTCGCCGAGTTGATGGCCTACTTTCGCCACGGCGGACCGGGGAACGGCGTCCACGCCATCCCGGGCGAGGGCTTGCGCGTGCCCGTGTGGCTGCTCGGGTCGAGCGATTTTAGTGCCCGGCTGGCGGCCGAACTCGGGCTGCCGTTCGCGTTCGCCTCCCACTTCGCCCCGGACTTCCTGCACGAGGCCCTGGCCCTGTACCGGCGGTATTTCGAGCCGTCCGAGCACCAGGCCGAGCCGCGGGTGATGGTGGCGGCGAACGTTTTCGCGGCCGACACGGACGCCGACGCCCGCCGGCTGTTCACCTCGGCCCAGCAGCAGTTCCTGAACCTGGTGCGGGGGACGCCGGGGCTGCTCCCGCCCCCGGTCGAGTCGATGGACCGGCTGTGGCTGCCGCACGAGCGGCAGCACGTGGAGCGGATGACCCGGTGTTCGGCGGTCGGGTCGCCGGAGACGGTGCGGCGGTGGCTTGAAGGGTTCGCCGCCGAGACGCGGGCGGACGAGTTGATCCTGGCCGGACAGATTTACGACCACGCGGCCCGGCGGCGGTCGTTCGCGATCGCGATGCGGGTCCGGGCGGAGGCGGCACCGGCGGGTGGGGAAACCGTCGCAACCGGCGGTGGATGAGTGGAACCTGACCACGCCCGGATCGGAATGTCGGATCCTGCCGAAGAGGGCCACCCGCCTCCCGAGAACCCGTCGTCACCGGCTTTCAACCCGGCAGATTCGCTCGACCGCGGCCGCGGCAACCGCAACCCTGTGCGCGGGCGACCCCTTCACCTCGATAAACGGCAGGCGGTGAGCGGTCAGTTGCTCCACGAACTTCTGATGCATCCACCCGCGAATGTGTTCGCCGTCTCGGGTGCCGTCCTGTTCGAACGGCGTGTCGATGTCCGTCAACAGGTAGAGGTCGGGCCGACGGTGCGCCGCCGCGATCGCGTCCACGGCCGGCGACCACCCGCCCATGTAGCGGTGATGCCACACCCGCGTGGCGAACGCATCGGTGTCGCAGACGAGCACGCGGTTACACAGGCGCGCCGCCGCGTCCTCGCGGCGGCACTGCTCGCGGGCGATCTCGGCGAACTCTTCGCCCCGCCACGTGTTCGGCTCGCCCCGGGCCATCTTGTGTTCCCAGTACTCGCGGCCGTACTCGGGCACCCATGACGTGTCCAGCGCGGCCGCCAGGTCGCTCGCCAGGGTCGTCTTGCCCGTCGATTCTGCACCGATGAGGACGACCCGCTTCGCATAGTGCCCCCGCACCGGCGGTTCGAGGTAGTCCCAGCGACCGAGTGG
>CANJKY010000713.1 GCA_947474875.1 Gemmataceae bacterium | reverse complement strand
GCGGCGTACAGCGGCACCCTGTTCCGACCGACCGGCGACCCCATCCTCGATCTCCGCGGGCCGGCGCACGTGTCACCGGAGGCCCAGCGGAACCAGCTCGACCTGCTCGCCGAATTGAACCACCGGCACATGGAAACCCGCCCCGGCGGGAAGGAGTTGGCGGCGCGCGCACAGAGCTACGAGCTGGCGTTCAACATGCAGGCGGCCGCCCCGGACGTGGTGGACTTCAGCCGGGAGACGAAGGAGACGCTCACGCTGTACGGCGTCGGCGACAAGACCACCGACGAGTTCGGCCGCAACTGCCTGATCGCCCGCCGGCTGGTGGAGCGAGGGGTGCGGTTCGTGCAACTGTACAGCGGCGGCGGGCACCTGGAAGACACCTGGGACGCGCACGCCGGCGTCGAGAGCAACCACGGCAAGCACGCCCCGGAGGTGGACCGCCCCATCGCCGGATTACTCACGGACCTGGCCGCCCGCGGGTTGCTGGACGAAACGCTGATCGTGTGGGGCGGGGAGTTCGGGCGGATGCCGTTCAGCGAAGGGAAGAACGAGCCGGGGCGGAACCACAACCCGTACGGGTTCAGCATGTGGCTGGCCGGCGGCGGGGTGAAGGGCGGCATGACTTACGGGGCGACGGACGAACTCGGCTTCGAGGCGGTGGAGGACAAGGTTCACGTCCACGACCTGCACGCCACCATCCTGCACCTGATGGGCCTGGACCACGAGAGGCTGACGTACTTCCACCAGGGGCGGCACGAGCGGCTGACCGACGTGTACGGGAACGTGGTGAAGGCGGTGCTGGCGTAGTCACCGTGGGCGGGTGAACTCCACCTCGACCTCGCACTCGGACACCACCGGGTGGCCGTCGCGGGCGGCAGTGGCCCGTGCCGTCAGCTTCCACACGCCCGGCAGTTTCGGGTCGGCCTTGCTAGTCACGACGAGCGCCGCCGTCGGCTTGTCGGCCGGCCAGTCCAGCGGGGCGGCGGAAACGATCCCGTTCAACTCCGACGGAACGACCAACTCGACTTTCACCGGCCCGGACAACTTCGGCGAGCGGAACAGCTTGAGCGGCACCGCGGCCGGCTCGCCGCACACGGCCGTGATCTCGTCCGGTCCGGCCGACAGCTTCATCAGCGCCCCCTCCACGCTCATCGTCACCTGCCCGTCCATCGCCGCAAGCACCCACACCGGTTTCCCCTTCGGGTCGGGGATCTTCGCCATCCCCACCAGCCCGATCCGCGACGTGCGGGTGGACTCCAGGTGCTCCGGCAGCTTCACCGGGTACAGCACCCGCGTCTGGCCTGGCGGCACCGGGAACGCCGGCCCGCGGATGCCCTGGCGGTGCCGCTGCTGTGCGCCGGCCATGTCCAGGACGATCTCGCCGGCGAACCCGTCGGTGCGTTCGATAACCAGGTCGGCCAGGTGGGTCGCCCCGCGGTACACCTTGCGGGTACCGTCCGCCTCGGGCGACTTCACCGTGAACGGCGGCTTCAGCGTCGTCGCCATGAGCACCCGCTCGCCGGCGGTCACTGACAGCGAATTGTCACCAACTTTCGCCGTGCCGGCTACGGTGACGAAGGAGGTCGAAACTCCGGCGGTTTTGGCGCAATCCAGCGGGACGGCCAGCGACGGGGCACCGGCGGGGATGACGACTTCTTTCGGTGACGTCACGCCGTCGGGCAGGCCCGACAGGGTGAGCGTGATCGGCCCGTTGAACCCGCCCTCGCGGGTCGCCTCGACGGTCAGCGTCGCCTTCCCGCCGATGGGCACGCTGGCGACACCGGCGGTTTTCAGTGTGAACCCGCTCGCCGGCTTGCGGACGACCAGCCGGTACACGAAGCTCGGGTCGGGAGTCTTGCCGGACAGGTCGGCGACGACCGCCTGATACTCGCCATCGGCGGGGAGGGGGACGACCACATGCGGGTCGTTCGCGCCGCCGGCGTCGTCGTTCGCGGCGAGCGGCTTGCCGTCGGCCGTCAGCACCGTCAACGCGGCGTCCACCGGCGAGCCGAGCCGCTTGGCGTGGACGGCCATGTCCCACACCTCGCCCTTCTTGCCGGCAAACCAGTACACGTCCCGCTTGCCGCGCTTCCCGATCCGGCCCGTCACCCCACACGGGCCGGGCAGCTTCGGTCCGTCGGCCTCGATCCGCTCGGCCGTGTCCGTCGTGTGCAGGGTGAACGCCGCCACGCCGTGCGGGGTGTCCAGACGGTACACGAACGCCCCGCCAATCGGCTTGGGAAACTCCACCTCGGCCGTCACGCTCTCCAACTTCGCCGCCCCGCTCGCCAGCCCGTACCCGATGAACTCGACCGGCCGCCGCTCGCCGACCCGCCCGGCGGCGGGCATGGCCGCCACCGCCCGCGGGCCGGGGGTGAGGACCAGCCGGTAGGTGAAGTTGCGATACCCGCGGTGATCCACCTCCCGTACGGCGATCGTGTACGTCTTCCCCTTCTCCGCCGCGAACGTGACCGTCGGGTCGGTGCCCTCGGTGTCCACCACCTCGGCGACCCGCTTCGGCCCGTCGAACACCTCGATCACGCCGTTGAACTCGTTGCCCAGTCGCCGGGCGGACAGGTCAGCCGTCACCAGTCCGCTCGTTGTCGCGGTGAACTGGTAGCGGTCGATCTCCTCGTTCTTCCGCAGCCGACCGTTCACCGTGACCGGCGGGGCGGGAAGGTGCTGGGCACCCTTGCGGCCCTCGTCCTCCGTCACCTCGTCGCCGGTGCCGACGACGAACACCCCGCCGACGGCGGCCCCGTTGGCGTTCGCCACGCTCCACCGCACCGGGCCGGGCGGCAGGTCGGCCGGCAGGGTCAGCTTCGCCCTCACCTCGCGGGGCAGCCGCGGGTCGTTGTCGAAGCTGCGGATGCCGACCCAGAACGGCGGCTCGGGAACGTGTACCTCCCCCGGCAGGCCGAGTTGCTCGAACCTCACCCGCGGGTCGGCCAGGAAGAACCGGACGTCCGGCGTCCAGTCCGACCCGCCGAAGACGACCTCCACCGTCTGCACCGCCCTGGCGCCGGGCGGCCAGCAGTAGCAGTCCTTGCCCGGCGGTAGTTGGGCAAGGGCGACGGACGGCAACAGGAGCAGGAGGAGGGAACGGGTCATCGGTTGGCTCGGTTAGGGTG
>CANJKY010000712.1 GCA_947474875.1 Gemmataceae bacterium | reverse complement strand
TGCATCCCGGCCCAGTCTTCGACCCCGGCCGCGTCCGCCAGCCGGTCGAGGCCGTCCGAGATAATCGCCGAGCCTTCCCGGAGTCGGCTGTCGCCGGTGGCTTTCAGCCGCGCCCTCGCCGCGGCATCAAGGTGCGGGCTGTTCATCATCTCCGGGAACGGCTCGCGCGGCGGCGGGCCACCGTGCATCATCTCCATCATCCCGCCCATCCCGCCGCCGGCGTTCGCCGGCGTCCCACCGGCGGCGTTCGCCGGAGCACCGCCGGCGGCCCCCGGGTGATGCTTCGCGTGCTCCTCCGGCGTAATCTGGGCGATGGCGTGCCCTCCAACGCCGACGGTCGTGGCCAGGAACAGCACAACGGGGGCGGCGAAGCGGAGCCTCATGCGGTCACCTCGACGACGCGGTTCATGGTCCCAAATCCGTTTCTGACGCACTTCGGGCAGCCCCCGGCTGGCTCCTCGCAGCCGGGGTCGCAGCACCACCGGCCGTCCACGACGAACTTGTACTCGTAGCGGCCGGGCGGCAGGTCGAGCGAGACCGCCCACGTGCCGTCCGCCCGTCGGGTGAGCGGGGTGGCATTCGGGTCCCAGTCGTTAAACGTCCCGGCCAGGTGGACGCTCCCGGCGTGCGGGGCGGAACACGAGAACGGGACGCCCGCCGGCTTCATGCGGGGTTCGGGTGGTCGCTCGGTGGTGCTCATAATTTCTCCTGTTAGCATCGCTCACGGGGTCTTCGGGTGGACGTGCGGGGCCGGGGCGGCCGGTTGGGTTTGCCCGAGGAGGATCTTCCGCTGGTCGTCCGTCAGCACCTGGGCGGCCTCGCCGACCGACCGGATGAACGCGAGCCGCTGGTCGCCCCGGAGCTTCTCGACCTCCCGCACCTTCGCCTCGATCTTGGCCGCGTCGGGTTGGTCCGCCGCGGTCAGCTCCCACAACTGCTGCTCGCCCTCCTCGATCTTCCGCTGGGCGGACGCCTTCTCCGTCGTCGCCTTCTGCTTCATCTGGCCCAGCTTGGTCTTCTGCTCGGTGGACAGGGTGATGTGCTCGGGGTGGTCGAGGAAGAAGTCGGTGGCCCCGATGTGGTAGATGTGCGACGCCCCGGGAAAGCCGGGGAGGGCGGCGGTCATCTTCATCTTCTTCCCCTTCGCCCCGCCCATGCTCCCCATGCCCATCATGTCCATGTCGTCCATCATGCCCATGCCGCCACCCCCGCCCCCGCTCATCCCGGCCATGCCGCCGCCGGCCCCGCCGCTCATGCCGCCCATCATCATGTCATCGTCCATCATGTTCATGCCGCCGCCCGAGCCGCTCATCGCCTTCTTCTTGCCCCCCATCCCGCCCGTCATCATGTCCATCATGCCCATACCACCCCCAGACCCGCCCATGCCAGCCATTCCGCCACCCGACGGGGGGGCGATCTTGGCCACGGCCGCTTCGAGACGAGTCACCTTCGCCTGGAGCAACTTGATCTGCTCCAGCAACTCCTTGTTCGGGTCCGTGACCTTGTCCGCCGGGTGGGCGTGCTTGGGATCAGGCTGCGGGTCACTGGGCCCCTGCCCGGTGGCGAAGACCGGCCAGGCGACCAGGAAGCCGACGACGGCCGACGCCGCCCCGACCGTGAGGTACCGGCTCCGCGGGGACTGGAACAGCATGGCTGAATCTCCAAACGGGTGGAGGCGGCCCGACCGGATCGGGCCGCCGAGACGCCAGCCGCACGCCGGCCGGCTTCGGATCAGTGCTTCAGGTGCTGGAGCATCTCCTTGCACGCCTTCGCACAGTCCCGGCACGCCTTCGCGCACGCGGCCATGTGCTTGTCGTCCGGGAACTTCTCGCACGCGGTCGCGCACCCCTCGGCACACTTGATACAGCACTCGCAGGCGTGGGCCGCGAACGGGCTGTGCCGGGCAACCAGGGCGGCCGCCGTCTTGCAGCACTCGGCGCAGTCGATGCAGGTGTGCAGGGTCGCCGCGTGCTCCTTCTTCCCGGCCGCCAGGTTCTCGGCGCAGTGGTGGAAGCACATGTCGCACTCGAGCATGCACGCCGCACACGCCTTCGCGCACGCGGCGAAGTGCTCGTGGTGGTCGTCCCCCTTCTTGTCGTCCGCCAGCACGGAGCCGGCCCCGGCCAGCACCGCGGCCCCGGCCCCGATCCCCAACAGCGCGTCCCGACGGTTCATGACGTACCCCTCCCTCAGACACCGGGCGAGAATCGCCCCCCCGCGGCGGCCCGCGACACCGCAGACCACCCCCCGCGAGGGGTCGGTGGGCGACCCGCGCCGGCCGCCACGCGGCAAGGGTCGCGCCCTAGCCTCCAGAGTCAGTCGAGCCGGTTGCGGCAGACGGCTGACACCCGGGGCAGGTTCGGCACCGGAAGCCCGCCGTCCGGTCTTCCAGTGGAGCTGATTCGTCCAGCGGGCCGGCGGCGAGCGCCTGCATCACGGGGCAGTCCTCCGCCAGCATCAACCCGCGGCAGGTGGAACAGAGTAGTCGAAGCGCCTCCGCCTTCTGGAGAAGGTCCTGGGCCTGCGCCTCCAAGTCCGCCACCTTGTCGTCCACCGCCCCGCAGACTGCGCCGTGGGGCAGGTCGTGTTCGAGCCAGACGGCGAGCAACTTCTTGATCTCCCGAAGGGTGAAGCCGAGCTGCTGCGCCCGCTGGACGAACCTCAGCCGGCCGACCGCCGCGGTCGGGAACATCCGATACCCGGATGCCCCACGGGCGGCCTCGTCCAGCACCCCCTCCCGCTCGTAAAAGCGGACCGCCTCGACGCTCACCCCGGCGAGCGCCGCCAACTGCCCCACGGTGAGTGTGTCCATGCCCGCCTCCCGCATCGTAAGCCCTGAAGTGCGGTTCAGGGTCAAGTGGATTTCCGCAGAATTTCCCACCTCGGGTCCAGCACCCGCCCAAGCACCGCGTCCAGGTCGTACGGCTTGGCGATCACCCCTCCGCCCCCCCGCCAGGTCGGCCGGTGTCAGCGTGCCACCCGCTGTCATGAGCAGGCCGCGGAGGCCGGGGGCGATCCGGCGGATGGCGGCCAACGCTTCCACCCCGCCCAGCTTTGGCGTCTGCACGTCCAGCATCGCGACCGCAACCGCGGTCGGCGGCCGGCCACCGCGGGCTCCCCGTCCGCCGCCCCG
>CANJKY010000711.1 GCA_947474875.1 Gemmataceae bacterium | reverse complement strand
CCTACGGCGAGGCGGGAGAGGCTAAATGCTGTCTTCTCTTCCTCCCCCTCTCCCGCCGGAGCGGAAGCTCCGGGAGCAGGGAGAGGGGGCCGGGGGGTGAGGTCGGCCGCCCACCACCACACCGGCGCACCGCCGAATCAGCCCTCGGGTTCCTCTTCCGTCGTCTCGGACGGCTCGGCCGCGATCGCCCGGACGACCATCATGTCCGCCAGCGCCCGCATGTGCCGGCCGACCCGCCGGTACTCGAAGTACGCCCGCAGGCTGGGCAGCGCGAGGATCGCCACCCCGGCCAGCATGTACAGCACCTCCTTCGCCACCAGCACGCCGACCGGCAGGCCGAACACCCGCAGCAGGAGGTCGTTCGACTCCGGCGTGCCGACCTCGGCCAGTTTGAACATCACCCGGCCGACGGCGAACAGCTTCAGCCCGCCGGCGGCGATGAGCACGACCCCCATCAGCCACCGCAGCCAGCGGTCGCCGTCGCGGAGGAAGATCATTCCGAGCAGCGGGCAGAGCGGCAGGATCACCCCCCGCCACCAGTTCACCTGCCCCAGCCCGTCGGACAGCGCCAGCCCGACGCCGGACAGCTTGTCCAGTGCGATGAGGACGACCAGCGTCCAGTAGACCCACGCCCCCCGGCGCTCGCGCGGCGTCATCGGCGTCTCCGCTGCGGGTGTGAACGCTGTTTTATCGGGCGCGCCGGCCGCCGCCACACATACACATTCCGTTCGGGTGTGGTAAAATGGTGTCAGACACCCGTCCCCCTGGACCCCGCCGATGGCCCGCAAGACGTCGAAATCGAACATCGTCGCGTTCAAGGTGGAAGATGACCTGGCCGAGTTCCTGAACAACCTGCCGAACAAGAGCGATTTCATCCGCAAAGCCATCCTCGCACAGTTCGGCATGACCTGCCCGCTGTGTACCGGGTCCGGGGTGGTGCCGCGGGGCGTCCACGACCACTACAAGCCTGTGCTGGAGGGGCACACCAAGCGGGCGTGTGAGAAATGCAAGACGGCGGTGGACATCCCGCTGACCACCGAGGGGGCGACCGGGGCCGACAAGAAGCGGTACGAGCAGTTCCTGCGGAGCGGGCACCTGTACTGCGCGAAGTGCTACGCCAACATCCCGAAGTGCGACGACTGCGAGTGGCATGTGCCGATGGAGAAGGTGGCCGAGCACTTCAAGACGGTCCACGCGCACTGACACTGTAGGTGGCACAGGCTTCCAAGCCTGTGTCCCATTCCCACAGGCTTGGAAGCCTGTGCCACCAGAAAGACCCATGCCCGACCTCGTCACCCGCGTTCAGACCGCCCTCCGCGACCACGCCGGCCCGGAGATGGGGCTGGACGGTTCGCTGATCGAAGTGGTGGAAGTGACCGACGGCATCGCGTCGGTGCGGCTGGCCGGGGCGTGCGCCAGTTGCCCGGCGTCGCTCACCACCATCATCATGGGGCTGGAGCAGGAACTGCGGAAGCACGTCCCGGAAGTGGACATCATCGAGGCGGTGGGGTAGCTGTTGCGGACCTCACCCCCCGGCCCCCTCTCCCTGTTTTCCGGTGCTTCCGCACCGGCGGGAGAGGGGGAGAAAGAGGCTGACTGGTTTTCTAACCCTCTCCCAGCCCCGGAGGGGCGACTGGGAGAGGGTGGCACGCGGAGCGTGCCGGGTGAGGTCTTCTTCCACATCCCCGCGGCTTTCCGCATTTGGTATCATCTCTCCCGACCCGCCTTCCTCTTCCCTCCGAGTTCGGTCATGCCGCGCACCTTGCTGCTCTGTTTGCTCTCTTCACTTTCCATCTCCCCCGCCCTCGCCCAGCGGGAGTACGGGTTCGACAACCGCAAGCCGTCCGGCCAGGAGTACCTGACGCCGGAGGAGACGGTGAAGCGGATGAAGGTGGCCCCGGAGTTCGAGGTGAAGCTGTTCGCCGGCGAGCCGAACTGCGTCAACCCGATCGCGTTCACCATCGACGAGAAGGGGCGGGTGTGGGTGGTCGAGTGCTTCGAGTACCCCAGCCGCACGCCGAAGGGGAAGGCCCCGCGGGACCGCATCGTCATCCTCGAAGACACCGACGGCGACGGGGTGTGCGACAAGCGGACGGTGTTCCTGGAGGGGAAAGACTTCCCGGTGCCGGAGGAGCGGAAGAAGGCCGGGCTGGGGGCGTTCGACCTGGCGAGCGGTATTGAAGTCGGCAACGGCGGGGTGTACGTCGGCGCCCCGCCGTACCTGTGGTTCGTCGAGAACAAAGACGGCAAGCCGGGGAAGATCGAGTCGGTGCTGAGCGGGTTCGGCAGCGAGGACACGCACGAGACGCTGAACACCTTCCAGTGGGGGCCGGACGGCTGGCTGTACGGCATGCACGGGGTGTTCACGCAGAGCAACGTGAAGCCACTCGACGGCCCGGAGACGCGCATGAACGCCGCCGTCTGGCGGTTCCACCCGAAGACGAAGAAGTTCGAGATCTTCGCCGAGGGCACCAGCAACCCGTGGGGCCTGGACTGGCGGAACACCGACGGCCAGTTCATCCTGGCGTGCTGCGTCATCCCGCACCTGTACCACATCGTGCCCGGCGGCATCTACAAGCGGCAGGCCGGGGCGAGCTACAACCCGTACGCCTACGGCGAGATCAAGGAGATCTGCGACCACACGTTCCACAAGGAGAGCGGGTGGGCGCACGCCGGGCTGATCTCGCTGGACGCCCCGCACATCCCGGAGAAGTACCGCAACAGCGTCATCTTCGGCAGCATTCACGGGTGCAGCGTCAAGCAGAACATCCTGAAGCCGAACGGGAGCAGTTTCACCGCCACCCGCGGGGACGACTTCCTGGTGAGCGGTGACAAGAACTTCCGCCCGATCAACATGAAGTGGGGGCCGAACGGCGACATCTACCTGATCGACTGGCACGACCAGAACCCGTGCCACCAGGCCAAGCCGGACAGTTGGGACTACGAGCGCGGCCGGGTGTACCGCATTCAGTTGAAGGGGATGAAGACGAAGAAGGCCGAGGACTTGGGCAAGAAGACACCGGAGGAGTTGATCGCCCTGCGGAACGATCCCAACCCGTACACCTACCGGACCGCCCTGCGGTTGTTGTCGAACCTGGACCAGCCGACACGACAGAGGGTCGGTCAGCCGCTGGT
>CANJKY010000710.1 GCA_947474875.1 Gemmataceae bacterium | reverse complement strand
GCCCGGCCGACCTGCTGGCCGCCGCCCGGAGCGAGTCCGACCGCATGGTCGCCCTCGGCGAGCGGCACGGGTTCCGCAACGCCCAGGTGACGGTCATCGCCCCGACCGGCACCATCGGGCTGGTCATGGACTGCGACACCACCGGCATCGAGCCGGACTTCGCCCTGGTGAAGTTCAAGAAGCTGGCCGGCGGCGGGTACTTCAAGATCATCAACCAGTCCGTCCCGCCGGCGCTGGCGAAGCTCGGGTACACCCCGTGGCAGATCGACGACATCGTGCGGTACACCCGCGGGGCAGCCACCCTGGCCGGCTGCCCGCACATCAACCCGCCGGCGCTCAAGCTGAAGGGGTTCCCGGACGACGCCATCCTGAAGATCGAGCAGCAACTGCCCGGCGCGTTCGAGCTGCCGTTCGTGTTCAACCGCTGGACGCTCGGCGACGAGGTGCTGGAGAAGCACCTCCGCATCCCGCGGGAGGTGTTCGAGGCCCCCGGGTTCGACCTGCTGGCCCACCTCGGGTTCACCAAAGAGCAGGTGGCGCAGGCGAACACGTTCGTGTGCGGGACGATGACGATTGAAGGCGCCCCGCACCTGCGGGCCGAGCACCTGCCGGTGTTCGACTGCGCGAACAAGTGCGGCAAACTCGGCAAGCGGTACCTCAGCTACGAGGCGCACATCCGCATGATGGCCGCCGCCCAGCCGTTCATCAGCGGGGCGATCTCCAAGACCATCAACATGCCCTACGACGCCACCGTCGAGGACGTGAAGCGGGCGTACTGGCTCTCGTGGCAGTTGATGACCAAGGCGAACGCCCTGTACCGCGACGGGTCGAAGCTCTCGCAGCCGCTGAACAGCGTGGCCGACTCGCCGGAGGCGGCGCTTTTGGCCAGCATCACGGCGGACGAGCCGGCGGTGGTGGAGGCCCCGAAGCCGGAGGCGGTGAAGGTGGCCGAGCGGATCACCGAGCGGATCGTCCACCGGTACATCGCCCGCCGCCGCCGCCTGCCGGACCGCCGCGCCGGGTACACGCAGAAGGCCCGCATCGGCAACCACAAGATGTACATCCGCACGGGCGAGTACGAGGACGGCACGCTCGGCGAGATCTTCATCGACATGCACAAGGAGGGCGCCGCCTTCCGCAGCATGACCAACTGCTTCGCCATCGCCGTGTCGCTCGGCTTGCAGCATGGGGTGCCGCTGGACGAGTACGTGGATGCGTTCCTGTTCACCCGGTTCGAGCCGAACGGGGTGGTGCAGGGCAACCCGTACATCAAGATGTCCACCAGCATCATCGACTACATCTTCCGCGAGCTGGCGATCACCTACCTCGGCCGGCACGACCTGGCCCACGTGCTGCCCGACGACCTGCGGGCGGACACCATCGGCGGGGACGACGACGTGCCGGCGTTCGAGGACGAGGTGCAGGTGTCCGAACGGATTCTGGACGACGACAAGCCGAGCGTGCTGGACATCGAACGGAAGCGGGCCGAGCTGCTCAAGCCGAAGTCGTCGCACACCCGGCCGGGCGGCGGCGGGAACCAGGACGCGCCGGCGGTCAGCCGGGTGACCACCACCGCCCCGGCCGGGTTGGCCGCCCCGACCGCGGTGGCCACCGCCGCCCCCGCCCTGAGCAAGTCGGAGAAGATCCGCATCGCCAAGCAGAAGGGGTACGAGGGCGACCCGTGCCCGAACTGCCAGCAGCTCACCCTGGTGCGGAGCGGGGCGTGCGCCAAGTGCGACACCTGCGGTGAGACGAGTGGGTGCAGCTGATCGGTGTGCCAACTCAGATCGAACCACGGGGGTGGGCTTTCTGGCCTGCCCCCGCTTTGTTATCCCGTCCGGGCGTAGACTGACGGCGTCTCGACCCGGACGGTTTCCATGCCCGATTCGTTAGCCGATCTGTGCCTCGACCTCGCTCGACGCGCCAAGGTCGCTTCGTCCGCGCTGGCAGTGGCGAACACCGCCGCCAAGAACGCCTGGCTGCTCGCCGCAGCGGACAGGTTGGAGCGGGAAGCCGACGCCGTCCTCGCCGCCAACGCACAGGACGTGGCCGCGGCGCCGGGGTTCGGCCTGTCCGCCGCGTCCATCGACCGCCTCACCCTCACCCCCGCCCGGCTGAAGGCCGCCGCCGACGGCATGCGGCAGGTGGCCGCGCTGCCCGACCCGGTGGGTGAGGTCCGCGAGGGCGGCACCCGGCCGAACGGGTTGCAGGTGCTCAAGGTCGGCGTTCCGCTCGGCGTCATCTTCTTCCTGTACGAGAGTCGGCCGAACGTGACGGTGGACGCTGCCGCCCTGTGTGTGAAAAGCGGGAACGCCGTCATCCTGCGAGGTGGGAAGGAAGCTGCGCACACCAACGCGGCGGTCCACCGCCTCGTACAGGCCGATTTGCCTAACCACGGGTTGCCCGCCGACACGGTCCAGTTGGTGCCGGTGACCGACCGCGAAGCCGTCGGGCATTTGCTCCGGTTGAACGAGTTCATCGACCTGACCATCCCCCGCGGCGGGGAGAGCCTGATCCGCCGCGTGGCCGCCGAAGCGACCATGCCGGTGCTCAAGCACTACCAGGGCAACTGCCACGTGTACGTCGATGCGGCGGCGGACCTGGACATGGCCGAGCGGATCATCGTGAACGCCAAGTGCCAGCGGCCGGGGGTGTGCAACGCTGCCGAAACCCTGCTAGTGCATGAAGATGTGGCGGGTGCATTCCTGCCGCGGGTGGGGAAGGCGCTGGCGGAACGCGGGGTCGAACTCCGCGGCTGCCCCGAAACGGTGCGGCGAATCCCGGCGGCGAAGCCGGCCACGGACGCCGACTACGCCACCGAATTTCTCGACTTGATCCTAGCGGTGAAGGTGGTATCCACGCTCGACGCGGCGGTGGCGCACATCGCCCGCTATGGGTCGAAGCACACCGACGCGATCGTGACTCGCGACGTGTCGGCGGCCCGGCGGTTCGTGGCGGTGGTAGACTCGGCGGCGGTGTGCGTGAACGCCAGCACCCGGTTCAACGACGGGTTCGAACTCGGGCTGGGGGCGGAGATCGGCATCAGCACGGACAAGTTCCACGCCCGCGGGCCGTGCGGCCTGCGGGAGTTGACCACGTACAAGTACGTCATCACCGGGGACGGGCACGTCCGCGGG
>CANJKY010000709.1 GCA_947474875.1 Gemmataceae bacterium | reverse complement strand
GGGGCTGCTGGCTCCGCTCGCAGGCTCGCGGCGACGACCTGCCCGCTGAAAAGAGACGGGAGGACCTACCGCGGGGTTCGCGGTTACTTCTCGCCCTTCGTCCCACCTAGCTTCTCGAAGTACTCTTTCACCGAGTCGCGGGCGTCGCGGGGCAGCCGCTGCACCTCGGCCGCGCCAGGGGCTTCTTGTGCCGCCTGCTGGATGGCCGACCCGAGTTCCTTGTCCGTCTTCTTGGTGAACGCCTGCCCCTTAGTCAGCCCGCCGAACGTCTTCTTCCCCTTGATGTCGAACGGCGACCGCACCCGCTCGTCCACCGACTGCCCGTCGGCCTTGTCGTTGATCTCCCGCTTGCCGGCCCCCTCGCCGCCCGGCCCACCCTTGCTCTCCTTGCCGTCCCACTTCTTCTTCTCACCGTCCTTGCCCTCGCAGGCGGCACATGCTTTCGCCCGCGCCTCCTTCAGTCGCTGGAGGGAGACTTCGCCGTCCTTCAGGTCTTCCACCTCGGCTTCGATCTGCTCCAGCGTTTTGCCGGCCTTGGCCAGCTCCTCGGCCACCTGTTCCATGTCTTCCTTGTCGAGGGCATCCTTGGCGGCACCCATCTGCTGGGCCAGCTTCTCCATCAACTCGGCCGACTGCTTCTGCTCCTGTTCCATCTTCTCAAGTTCGCGCTCCAGGCTCTCGGCGTCCTTGCCCTCCTGTTTCGCCTTCTCGATCTCCTTCTTCAGCTTCTCCTTCCGCTCCTTGTCGCGGGCCAGCCGCTCGATCTCGTCCTTCATCTTGTCCAGTTGCTTGCTCAGCTTCTGCGCGTCGTCCTTGTCCAGCTTCTTGTCTTTCGCCTTCTTCTTGAGTTCGTCGACCTCCTCCTCGGCCTTCTTCAGGTCGCCCTTCGACAGCGCGTCCTTCAGCCCCTCGGCCGGCCCCTCGTCGAACCCCTGCTCCTTGTTCAGCTTTTCGAGCTGGCTCAGCTTGTCCGCCAGTTGCTGCAGCTTCTGCTCCTTCTCCTCGTTGAACTTCTTCAGCTTGTCTTCGAGCGGGGTGAGTTCGGCCACCTTCTCCTTCGCCTTCTCCGGCGTGTCCTGGAACGGGTCCTTCTGGTACTTCTCGTTCAGCTCGGCCAACTCCCGCTCCAGTTCCTTGAGCGTGTCGGACTTGTTGTTCCGCTGCTCGAGCGCATCTTTCGCCTTCGCCTTTGGGTCCGCCTTCTGTTTCTGGAGGGTGTTCGGGGTGGCCTTCGCCGTCTCCGTCCCCTTCCCATCCGGGCCGGCGTCCTGGCCCCAGGCGATGGCCGCCGGGTTCCACCACAGCACCACCGCCACCAGGGCGGCGGCGAACGCCGGGGCGAGGGCGGCCGTCCACCGCGGCTTCACCGGGAACTTCTCGCTCACCGCGATCGGCTTCACCCGCGTCTCGGCGTCGGCCAGCAGCGCCTGCCCGGCTGACGACTGCCGCAGGTCAGGGGTCATGGCCACCGCCGTCGTCACCCGCTCGCGGAGGTCGAAACGGCTGTCGATCTCCAGGGCGGCGAACTCGCGGCTCGGAGCGGTCCGCCGCGTCCACAGGATCGCCGCGAGCAACCCGGCCGCACTCAGCCCGCCGAGCACCGTCCAGCGGAGCCACTTCGGGGGGGCTTCGAGCAGCAGTGGCTGGACGACGAACCACACCAGTGACGCGCCCAGTGCGACCGCCAAGCACACGGCCAGCTTGTTCAGCAGCGACTGACCGACCAGCCGCCCGCGAGCCGTGCGGACGGATCGGTCCAGAAGTGAAGGTTTATCGGCCATACGGGTGGTTCCCCGGACGAGGGTCACTCGGAAGATTGTACCTGAAAAACGCCGCCGATGACACGCCATGTCGCCGGCGGCGTTACGATTCTGGCTTCGTCGCCCGCGGATCGCCATTCGTGAGCTTCTGTAACATACCCGCATGTCCCCCCGTGTTGCCGCCATCCTGTTCGCTGCTCTCGTCGCCACCGCCGTTGGGTTGACGTATGTCCTGGCCGGTCGCGGCGGTACAGAACCGGAACTGGTGTGGGGCAAGAAGGGGGTGCAAGACGGCGACGTGGCCCGCCCTCGTGCCATCGCCATCGACCCCCGCACCGGCCACCTGTTCCTGGTGGACTTCACCCCGCGGATGCAGATGTATGACCTGGACGGCAATTACCAGGGGGTGACTTTCCGCCCGCCGGACTTCCGCAACGGCCGGCCGAGCGGACTGGGCATCGACCGCGACGGCAACCTGATCGTGGCGGACTCGCACTACCACTGCGTGCGGATTTACGACCACGCCGGGAACGAGTTGAAGAAGCTGGGCGGGGAGGCGGGCGACCAACCCGGCCAGTTCGGGTACGTGTCCGATTGCGTGCAGGACGCGGACGGGTTCTACTACATCTCAGAGTTCGGCCAGAACCAGCGGATCACCAAACTCGACCCGAACGGTAAGTTCGTGGCCTGCTGGGGTGAACAGGGCACCGGCCCGTTGCAGTTCAACCGGGTGCGGGCGCTGGCCATCGGCCCGGACGGGCTGCTGTACGCCGCGGACGCGTGCAACCACCGCATCCAGGTGTTGACCCGGACCGGCGAGTTCGTGCGGCAGTTCGGGGAGCCGGGCGGCGGGCTGGGGCAGATGCAGTACCCGTATGACCTGGCGTTCGGGCCGGGCGGCGAGTTGTACGTGGCCGAGTACGGCAACCACCGCGTCCACAAGTGGACGGCGGACGGCCGACCGCTGGCGACGTGGGGCAAACCCGGCCGCGGGCCGGGCGAGCTGGCCAACCCGTGGGCACTGGCGGTGGACAAACTCGGCCGCGTACACGTGGTGGACACCGAGAACCACCGGGTGCAGCGGGTGAAGTTTTGACCGCCCTCACCCCAGGCCCCCTCTCCTCCGCCGAGCGGAGCGAGGCGCGTGGGAGAGGGGGGCCGGGGGTGAGGGCGGTTGTCATGAACGAAGACGAAACATTCATTCGCGCCATCCAGGCTGCGCCCCGTGAACGCCTGCCGCGGCTGGTGTACGCCGACTGGCTGGACGAACGGGGCGACCCGCGGGCCGAGTTCCTGCGACTTCAGTGCGAGGTAGTCAAATCAGTGCAGCGATTAGGCGAGATCCGGGGCGCCATGCCCAACGAGTGGGCCGAGCGGGT
>CANJKY010000708.1 GCA_947474875.1 Gemmataceae bacterium | reverse complement strand
TGCCAGTTGCGAGCGAATCTGCTTCGGCAATGCGGCCCATGTCGCCTGGTACGTCTCCTCCAGCGGGACGGTGACGTAGAAGTCTTCGGTCAGGAACAGCGGGGCATCGGGTATCGGGTTGCCGACGGGGAACGGCTCGACGTAAGCCGTCGGGCAATTGCCGGCCTGGTACGAAACGACGGTCAGCCGCTTATCGGCCGGCTGGTCGTACTCGGTGCTCTCGATGTTCTCCCAGATCCTCCGGTGGACGCCGTGCGGGTCGTACCGGCCGGGCGGGAACGGATCGACCACCACCAAGTGAACGCCTTTGAGGATGAACGCGGCCGACTTGCGGGCGAACGACCGCACGGCGTGCTTGGTGTCCTTATTCCCCGGCGACACCAGTTCGATCGCGGCGACGACTCGGCCGCTGTCGTGATGGATGATGACGCGGTTCGTCTTCCGGGCGTACCGCCGCTTCTCGGCCCGCTCGACCACACTCGCCTTCGGCGCGGCAACGGCTACCCCGCCTCCCGGTTGAATGTCGGGGGCCCCGGTGGACAGGGTGATGACATCCGGCTCTGGCCCGCCCACCTTCTGCTCCGCCATCGCGTAGCACTCCGGCGGCAGCAACCCGGCGTTCAGGCGGTTAGCTATGGCTGCGGTCCACAGCACATGGAGGTTGTGGTACGTCCCGGACTTGACCCGCGTCCAGTCGTGCATCGGCATGGCTGGCCCTCCGTTGCGGAATTGTACCACGCCCCGACCAAGCCCACGGACGGCCGTCCGTGGGCTTTCAACAACTTCACTTCGGCAGGTTCGGGGTGAACCCCAGGTTCTTCACCAGGAACCCCCACTGGTCGGCCGTCTCCTCGATCACCTTGGCGGTCGGCTTGCCCGCCCCGTGCCCGGCCTTCGTCTCGATGCGGGCCAGCACCGGCGCCGGCCCGGCCTGGCACTCCTGAATCCGCGCCGTGAACTTGAAGCTGTGCCCCGGCACCACCCGGTCGTCGGTGTCGGCGGTGGTCACCAGCGTGGGCGGGTAGTTCGTCCCCGTCTTCAGGTTGTGGTACGGGCTGTACTTCACCAGCGCCTCGAACTCGTCCTTGTTGTCGCTGCTGCCGTAGTCGTCCGTCCAGAACCGGCCGGCGGTGAACTTCTGGAACCGCAGCATGTCCATCACCCCGACCGCCGGCAGGGCGGCGCCGAACAACTCGGGCTTCTGGGTGATGACCGCCCCGACCAGCAGCCCGCCGTTGCTGCCGCCCTGGATCGCCAGCTTCTTCGGCGCCGTGTACTTCTCCTTCACCAGGTACTCGCCGGCGGCGATGAAGTCGTCGAACACGTTCTGCTTCTTCCCCTTGGTGCCGGCCCGGTGCCACTCGTCCCCGTACTCCCCGCCGCCCCGCAGGTTAGCCACCGCCAGCACCCCGCCCATCTCCATCCACTGCAGCCGGCTGGCGCTGAACCCGGGCGTCAGGGAGATGTCGAACCCGCCGTACCCGTACAGCAACGTCGGGTTGGTGCCGTCCAGCTTGATCCCCTTCTTGTGGGCGATGAACATGGGCACGCGGGTGCCGTCCTTGCTGGTGTAGAACACCTGCTTCACCTCGTACTCGTCCGGGCTGAACTTCACCTTCGGCTGGCGGAACAGCTTGCTGGTGCCCGTGATCAGGTCGTACCGGTAGATCTCCCCGGCCCGGTTGAAGCTGGTGAACGTGTAGAACGTCTCGGTGTCCGTCTTCTTCCCGCCGAACCCGCCGGCCGACCCGAGGCCGGGGAACTGCACCTCCCGCACGAACGCCCCGTCCGGGGTGTACATCTTCACCGCCGTGGTGGCGTCCCGCAGGTAGCTGCACACGAACAGCCCGCCCACCAGGTTCGCCCCCTCCAGCTTCTCCTTCGCCTCCGACACCACGTTCTTCCAGTCCTTCTTGTCCGGTTTACGGGTGTCGACGGCGATCACCCGGCCCTTCGGCGCGTCCGCCTCGGTGCGGAAGTAGAACACCGGCCCGTCGTTCCCAAGGAAGTCGTACTTGGCGTCGTGGTTGTCGATCAGGTCCACCGGCGCGGCCAGCGGCTCGAACAGGTCCTTGTACGTGATCCGCACCTTCCGGCTGGTGGTGCCGTCGCCCACGCTGATGACCAGGTACCGCCCGTCCTCGCTCACCTCCGCCCCGACCGTCCACCGCGGGTGGTCCGGCCGCTTGTACACCAGCACGTCGTCCGCCTGCGGGGTGCCGACCCGGTGGTAGTACAGCGTCTGGTTCTCGTTCAGCGCCTGGAACTTGGCCTCCCCGGTCGGCTCCGGGAACCGGCTGTAGAAGAACCCCTTGCCGTCCGGCGTCCACGCCGCCCCGCTGAACTTCACCCACCTCAGCTCGTCGCTCAGCGGCTTACCGGTGTTCACGTCCAGCACGCCCCACGTCTGCCAGTCCGACCCGCTCTCCGATCGCCCGTAGGCGGCGTACCGGCCGTCGTCGCTCGGGGCGAACCCGGACAGGGCGATGGTGCCGTCCTTGCTCCACGCGTTCGGGTCGAGCAGCAGCCGCGGCTCGGCATCCAGCGACTCCTGCACGTACAGCACCGACTGGTTCTGTAGCCCGCTATTCCGGCTGTAGAAGTACCGCCCGCCCACCTTGCTCGGGGCGGAGAACCGCTCGAAGTCGGTCAGCTCGGTCAGCCGCTTCTTGATCCCCTCCCGCTCGGGGATGGTGGCCAGGTACGCCTCCGTCACCTTGTTCTGCTCGGCCACCCAGTCGGCCACCTCTTTACTCTTGCGGACGTCGTCCTCCAGCCAGCGGTACGGATCTTCCACCCGCTGCCCGTGGTAGGTGTCCACCACGTCCACCTTCTTCGTCGGCGGGTACTTCACCGGCTTGTCCTCGGCGAACGCGGCGGCGCCGGCCGCAGCCACGGCCACCGCCCAGCAGAAACGGGTCATGAGCAACTCCGGCGTGGGAAAAGAACCGGCAGCGTGCCGGGGAAGGTGTTGTACGAGGGCCGTGTCGTCGCCGCGAGCCTGCGAGTGAGGAGCGCGGAATGACCTCACCCCCCGGCCCCCTCTCCGAACCGGAGAGGGGGTGGTCAAGGGAGGAATCAGACCGCGTGTGGAGTCAGCTCGTCGGTGGCCGTCGTAGATGACACAGACACGACCGGCGG
>CANJKY010000707.1 GCA_947474875.1 Gemmataceae bacterium | reverse complement strand
GGGTGATGCAACTTCGAGCAGCGGGCCGGCGGTGACGAAACCGCCGGCCCGCCGCGTTTCTGTTGCTCGGCATCGGGGCGCCGGCGGTTCGAAAAAAATTGTGGGCGGGTGTGGAAATCGGTCCTCGTCGGCGGCCTACCAATTTGGGGCTGCCCGGAACAGTTCCGGCACACCGAGTTTCGCCCCCACGCAAGGGACCGTTTCGATGAAGAAGTTGCTCGCGCTGGTCGCCGCGTTCGTGGTCGCCCCGTTCGCCGCCGCCGAAGACAAGACGATCGTCGAAATCGCCGCCGGGAACAAGGACTTCAGCACCCTGGTGACGGCGGTGAAGGCCGCCGGGCTGGTGGACACGCTGAGCGGCGGGGAGTTCACCGTGTTCGCCCCGACGAACGAGGCGTTCGACGCGCTGAAGAAGAAGATCGGGGACGAGGCGTTCGCCGCCGTGCTGAAGGACAGGGCGAAGCTGACCGCCATCCTCACCGCCCACGCGGTGAAGGGCACGGTCATGGCCAAGGACGCGGTGGCGCTGGACGGGAAGGAAGCCGAAACCGTCCAGGGCACCAAGTTCAAGGTGACGGTGGCGGACGGCAAGGTGAAGATCGGCGACGCCACCGTGGTGAAGGCGGACATCAAGGCGAAGAACGGCGTCATCCACGTGATCGACACCGTGCTCATGCCGGCCGCCAAATAAAACGGCCAGACGGCGAGCCGCGGGCGTCGGCCGGCGGCTCGCCAATACCAGCCGGCGTCACTTCGCCTTCACCTGCGCCTTCAGTTTGGTGTACGCCTCCTTCGCCTCCCGCCGGCAGTCCTTGTCCGGGTCGTTGTTCGACTGGTTCAGCAGGGTGCTGAGCAGCAACTCCCGCTCCTTGTCGGACAGCTTGTTCGGGTCCAGTTTGCCGATCACCCCGAACGCCCACTGCTGCACCTCGGCCGGGTACTCCCGCTTCTTGGTCATCCGCGACCAGGCGATGCGCTTCCGCAGTTCGGCGGACACGTCGTCGGTGTTGACGGCCGCCGCCGCCTCGCCGATCGCCTCCCGCAGGTCGGCCTCCTTACCGGCGGTGGCGAACAGGTACACCACCGCGACCGGCGGGGCGGCCGGCCCGTACCGCCCGACCGCCCGGCACACCTGCCCTTTCACCACCGGGTCCAGTTTGCGGTCCAGGCACTTGACCAGCGGTTCGGCGGCGGCCGGGCCGAGCTTCACCAGGGCGTCGACGGCCGCCTCGCTCAGCTTGGCGTCCGCGTCCCCGACCAGCCCGGCCACGGTCGCCGCCTCCGGCGCGGCGGTCGGCCCGGCGGCCGCCAGGGCGGCCAGCGCGGCTGTTCGCACCGGCGGCTCGGCTCGCTTCAGCCCGCGGGCCACTAGCGGCACCCGCTCCTTCGTCACCCCGCCGGTCGCCGCCAGTTTGCGGTACACCTTGGCCAGCGCGGCCGGGATGTCGCACCCGAGCAGCAGGTCAACGGCCGGCCCGCCGACAGCCGGGTCGGACAGGTCGAGGGACGCCAGCGCGTCGGCCGCCGCCGCCTTCACCTCCGGCGTGTCCGCCTTCACCAGCTCGACCAACGCGGGCAGGCCGGCCTGGAGTGCGACCGCCCCGACCGCCTTCGCCGCGGCGATCCGCACCCCGGGGTCGGCGTCCTTGAGCAGGGCGAGCAGGGTGTCCGCCTTGAACAGCGGTTTGGCCGTCGGCCCCCACCGCTCCAGCCCGGCGGCGGCGGCGGCCCGCACCCCGGCGTCCTTGTCGGCCAGGGCCGGGTCCAGGTGGGGGAGGGCGGCGTCCGCCGTTTCCGCGTCCGTCCCGATCTGGCGGACGGCGAACCGGCGGAGGCGGGGGTTGGCGTGCGTCGCCCGGTCGGTCAGCCATTTGTAATCCGGCCCGCGGTACGGGCCGAGCCTGGCCAGCGCGTCCGCCGCCGCGTCGGCCACCGCCGGGTTGCCGTCGGCGGCGTTGCGGGCGAGCGGCTCGAGGGCTTTTTCCCGGCAGTTCGGCCCGTACCGGCCGAGCGCCGCCGCCGCCAGCACCCGCAGGTCCGCGTCCCCCTCGCCCAGCCACCCGACCAGCCGCGGGACGTGTTCGGCCGGCACCGTCAGCCTAACGGCGTACACCTGCAGGGCGTGGGCGCGGGCGTGCGGGGCGGTGCCGGCCAGGGCGTTCAGCAGGCACCACTCGTCCGCCGGCAGCGGGTCGCCCAGCTTGGCCAGCGCGTCGGCCGCCGCCGCCCGCACCGCCCGGTCGGCGTCGTCCAGCAGCGGGATCAGCTTGGGGACCAGCTTGCGGGCCGGCTCGCCGGTGTCGGCCGCGTCGCGGGCGGCGGCGAGCCGCTGTTCGGGCGCGCCCTTCTCCAGGGCGGCGGCCAGGCGGTCGAACTTGTCCCCGGAGATCGGCGGCGGGCCGCCGCCCGGCCTCGGGTCCACCCACGACCAGCCGTTCGTCTGCGCGAACCCCTTCACCAGCTCCCGCACCTCGGCCAGGTCGATGTCCATTGTCTTCTTGCTCGCCCCGACCCCGACGGTACACGTCATGCCGACCAGCTCGCCGTTGCGGTTCACCGTCGGCCCGCCGTTGTCCCCGACGCCGACCGGCTTGTCGCTGTCCAGGGCGGTGGCCACCACCAGCTTGTCCCCGCCCTGGGCGGACTCCTTGTACCGCTGCCGCAGCTTGCCGGAGGCGGTGTGCCACAGGGTGCCGGTCATGGCCACCGGGTCCAGGTCGGCGGTGCCGACGGACACCAGGTCGGCCCCGTCCGCCGGGGCGACCGGGGCGAGCGGGATGACGTCCGCGGCCGGCGGCAGCTTGTCGAGCAGCAGCAGGGCGAGGTCGGCGGTCGGGTTGCTGTGCACCACCTTCGCGCTCACCCCCAGCGTCTTCACCTTGTCGGCGTAGAACCTCGGGTCGGCCACCGGCTCCCCGCCCGGCTTCCGCTCGGCGAAGAACACCGTCGCCCGCCCGCTCAGCTTCACCAGCGAGTAGCTGGTGAGCACCAACCGGCGGTCGCGGTGGATGAGCACCCCGCTGCCGCCGGCGATGTACACGTCCGGGGTGGTCGGGTTCGGGGACATCACCACCGCCACGCCGGGCAGGATCTGCTGGAAGATGCGGGCCACGTCCGCCGGCTGGAGCGGCGGGGGGGGCGGGGCG
>CANJKY010000706.1 GCA_947474875.1 Gemmataceae bacterium | reverse complement strand
GAGTGAAACGAGCCGGGCCAGCCGGCTCGTTTCACTCGCCGCGAACACGGGTGGCGGCATTTCCCTTGCATGGCTTTCTCGCCCACGTCATGATTGCGGGAGTTGGCTCCCACCCCCGGCCCCACCTCCCAGGCCGACCCATGCTCCGAGTCCTCGGCTCGCCCAAGCGGCTGTGTACCGGCGTCACCCGCCGCGAGTCGCTCGTCGCCGGCGGGCTGTCCCTGTTCGGCCTGACCCTGGCGGACCACCTGCGGGCGAGTTCCCCCGCCCCGCCTGCCGACCGGCACTTCGGCCGGGCGAAGGCGTGCATCCTGCTGTACCTGTACGGGTCGCCCAGCCAGCTCGAACTGGCCGACATGAAGCCGGACGCGCCAGCCGAGGTCCGCGGCGAGTTCAAACCAATCCGTTCGACCCTGCCAGGGTGTGACGTGTGCGAGCTGCTGCCGCACACGGCCCGCGTCATGCACAACGTGACGGTGGTGCGGTCGCTCACCCACAAGTACCCGATCCACGGCGTCGCTTACGCCACCACCGGCGTGCCCGAGATCGACGTGGCGATGGAGCTGAACCCGCACGACGCCAAGCACTGGCCGTTCGTCGGGTCGGTGGTGGCGTACCTGGAGGCGCAGAAGCGGGCGACCAAGCCGGTGCCGGACAACATCGCCCTGCCGTTCCCGTTCAGCAGCCGGCGGAAGGGCGAGGTGCCCCGCGCCGGCCCGTACGCCGCCTTCCTCGGGTCGAAGTATCACCCGCACTTCACCCGGTTCGTCGGCACCGCCGACCGCAAGATCACCAAGACGCTCCAGCAGGACACGCTCGAGTTCGACGAACCCTACGTCGGCATCACCCCGGACTGCCGGTTCACCCTGGGCGACGCCAGCCAACTGCCGGGCGACGTCACCGTCGACCGGCTGAACACGCGGAAGTCCCTGCTACACCAGTTCGAGGACGCCCGGCGGAATCACACCCCGACCGGCGACCCGTTCCGCGACCAGGCGTACGCGCTGATCGGCAACGAGGCGGTGCGACAGGCGTTGGACGTGCGACGAGACGACCCGCGGCTGCGGGAGCGGTACGGGCACACCCTGTTCGGCCAGTCGTGCCTGGCCGCCCGCCGGCTGGTGGAGGCCGGGT
This sequence comes from Gemmataceae bacterium, assembly GCA_947474875.1. Taxonomy (GTDB): domain Bacteria; phylum Planctomycetota; class Planctomycetia; order Gemmatales; family Gemmataceae; genus JALHQU01. Next base: position 2,012 of record CANJKY010000706.1, on the reverse strand, counting down.
CGCGGTTCGTCACCGTGTTCTGGGACGAGTTCGGGCTGGCCGGATCCGGGTGGGACACGCACTGGGAGCACTTCCCGCGGATGCGGAACGAGCTGATGCCGGGGTTCGACCGCGGGTTCGCCGGGCTGGTGTCCGACCTGGACGAGCGGGGGCTGCTGGACGACACGCTGGTAGTGGTACTGAGCGAGCACGGTCGCACCCCGCGGATCGACGGCAGCAAGGGCGGCGGGCGGGACCACTGGTCGCAGGCGTACTCGGCGCTGTTCGCCGGCGGCGGGGTGACCCGCGGGAAGGTGGTCGGGAAGACGGACAAGATCGGCGGGACGGTGACGGACACGCCGGTGTCGCCGAAGGACGTGCTGGCGACCGTGTACCACCTGCTCGGGTATGACGCGGAAACGACACTGACCGACCGCACCGGCCGCCCCACGGCGCTCGTGCCCACCGGCCAGGTGATCCGCGACCTGCTCGGGTAGTGGCTGTTACCGCGCCCGAGTGAGGAACGGGTCGACCGCCGACGCATCCTTCGCCCCCGCCTTCACCCGCCGGAACAGTTCGATCGACTCCGCTCGCTCGCCGGTACACCAGCGGTGGTAGCCGACCAGGAACAGCAGCGCCGGGTCGTCCGGGGCCGCCGCCAGCGCCGCCCGCAGGTCCGCCCAGTCGGTCGCCATGCGGTCTACCCCGTTTCCGTAGAACTCGGCCGGGGTGAACTTCGCGTCCGGCCAGTTCGGGTCGTGCTTCAGCCCGTCGCGGATGGCCGCCACAGCCTCGGCGTACCGCCCGCGGGCGGTCCACACCTGGGCGAGCAGGAAGTGCGGCCGGGGCAGGTCCGGTTTGGCGGCGATCGCCGCTTGCAGGCGTTCGGTCGCCCGCCCGAGTTCGCCCGCCTCGAACGCCTGCTTCGCCCGGCTGGTGTGGAACGCCGCCAACTCCGCCGGTTCCTTCGGCGGGTCTGGGATGAGATTCGGGCGGGGAAGATCCGCCGGCTTCTGTAGCGCCGGCTTCACCGCCGCGGCCAGTTTGATCCCGCCGCCGTTCGGCTCGACCACCAGCAGGTCGCCCCGCTTCACCGCCGCGTCCACCCGCACCGCCGCCCACCGCTCGTCGTCCTCGGCGTCCCGCACCGGCCGGCGTAAGTCGGCGAGGCCGAACGCGAACACCGGCTGCGGCACCACCACAATCGGCGGGGGCAGCATGACCACCGGCGGCCCCCACCCCCACAGCGGCGGCACGACCGGCGGACCCCAGAAGCGGAACCCGATCGGGTGGCAGAACCCCTGGGCGTACAGCGGCGGGGCGGTCAGCACGCCGCACGCCACGAGCAGGGTGAGTCGCACGGGTCGCCCTCCTGTCGGTCCGTAAACTGACGGGCACACGCCGTATGCCTGCCGCCCGGAGCGCTCAGTATGGCGGACGACGACGACAAACGGAAGCGGTTCCTGGAAGACGACGAGGACGACATCCCCCCGCCCCGCCTGCGGCGGCGCGGCGGCGACGGCCCGCCGGTACTGTTCCTGGTCGGGCTGATCGCCGGCGTGCTGGCCGTGACCGGGTGCTGCGGGACGAGCGGCTGGTGGGTGTTCGCCAACGTGCTCCGCGGCGGGTCGGGGTGGGGCGGGGGCGGCGGGTGGTCGCTGTTCGCCGCGGACGAGGTGCGGATCACGAACGCCACCCGCGGCCCCGGGTTCGGCGGCGGGTTCGGAGGTGGGTTCGGCGGCGCCCCGCAGATCTCGTGGTCGGCGGTGGTGACGACGAACGGGGCGACCGACCTGCACCAGTACGTGCTGGTGATGAAGGGCGGGAACGTGACGCTGACCGAACCGTTCCCGATGTCGCCCTTCAAGGACACGAACATCAGCCAGTCGCTCCCGCGGCCGCAGTTCCGCAACGTGACCGGGCCGATCGACGTGTGGGTGGAGAAGCGGGCGAACCCCGGCACCCCCGGCCGTAAGGTGTCGAACACGTTCACCATCCGGTGACCCATTTCCATATTCGCGGCGAGTGAAACG
>CANJKY010000705.1 GCA_947474875.1 Gemmataceae bacterium | reverse complement strand
CGTGCCCACTTCGACAGGTCGATCTGGTACTGCTCGACCAGTTTCTCATCGACCGCCTGCCGGTCTTTGTGGGGCGGGATCCACCCGGTGACGTAGAAGAAGTATCCGCGGGCGACGCAGGCGACAGCGAGTTGTTGGATAAACCCCTCCACCGATGTCGCCACGCACCGATACCGCATCTACCCCCGCAAATGTGAAAAGACCCGATCCAGTTAAGGAGGTGTTTTGCGGCACACCCCCAAGAAGCCTTGAACCCTTAAGCCGCAACGCTTCCTGCATTGGCTTGGGAAGTTGCTCGCCTCGCACCCACAGCACGGCCTTGCCGTGCTGTGTTCTGAGAGTTGCAAGCCCCCAATTCGTAGAGGTAGCGGCGTATGAACCGAAACGCCGCCCGAGGCGCACCTCGGGCGCACGTCGCAAGATTCACTGCCGAAGGGAACGCTCACCCAAGAGCGCTCCCTTCGACCGCCGCTCCCCCACCCAAGGGATCCCGCCGGCCGGACTCTTTCGAGTCCGCCGCGGGGACGCACATCACCGGCTTGATCAGCCCGTCGGCCCTTTCGTCGAAGGTTTCGTTCGGCACCACCCGTAAACGAACAAACCGCCCCGCCACTGCCTTGCAGCGGTTCGGCCCGGCTCCCGCCGGCTCCTACTCAGGCCACTCTCCCACCCGACCGCGTTTGAACCACCCGCACACCACGTGCGGGCACCGGGGTGCTACCCCGGCGGCGATCGGGCTTCCCAGGTTCGCTGTGATCTTCGTCCGACCCGTCACGTCGGTAGTGGGCTGCCCCACGGGCCAGTCACCGCACGTCCGCCCCTCCCGGGGCGGCGCAGTTTCCGTCGCGCCGAAGGTGCGACGATTTCGGGGGAGCGAACACAGAAGCCTCCCCCTACCCATCAGTGACTGGTTTGTTCCCGGTTCGGCACCGTCCCGGGTCGGACTCACTGGCAACGGCTTTCGCCGCTCTCGTGGTTGAGCTATTCGCCGCCGGGGTGTTTTCCCCCGGACGCCGGCTGCGGTGACAGCCGGTCCCGCGTGTTGCCACGACGGGAGCTCCCCACGCCAGCGCGGTTGAGCGGGCCTAGCGGTTGAAGCCGCCGTAGCCCCGGACCCCCGCGACGGGATTGGTGGCAGAACGCCACGCACCCGCTTTGTTTCACAGCGGCCTCGGGGTGTGTCACCCCGAGGTGTTCCCCTGTCGCCCGTGATTCACATCAAAAAGAGTCGCAATCGGATAGAAGGTCGAGATTACTCCGCCAGGTGCCCCGCTTCCGTACGAGGGAAGTTCGGGGCGTCCGGGCGGGATTACTTCGACCAGCCTCCGTCGAACCGGACGAGCGCCTATCGACGCATCCGGCTCTACGGGCGTGACGTGACGAGGTGCGACCCCGCCCCCTTAGCTCGGTGGTAGCCGAGTTTACCGGGTGCCACTGCCGATCCGATGAGCGTCACGAACAACGTCTGTGTCGTTCCTGACGACCGCCGTGGACGAGCCACAGCAGGTCGCCCATAGCACGGCCTCGTCCGACCCGCACCGGGAAATCGGTTAGGTTTCGGCCAGGAACGTGCGGGTCGGACCAACGCCGGACAGGGCTGGTCATGACGGCGTAATGGGCAGTCTCCGAGAGAGGGCGGGCTGTGTTGGAGGAAGAAATTCGGGGGAGCCGTCCTGCCCCCGATCTGGGCGGGATGACTCCCCGACTCCGCCACCACCTCATGCGACCACGGCTCGAACCAACTGCGTCGCCTTCAACCTTTCTTGGGTTCGCCAAGACCGGCCGGCAGCAGGTTCTTACGCTTCAGGGTCGCTTGCACGTCCTTCGGCTTCGGCTTCTTCGCCGCCTTCTTCTTCGCGGCCGGCCCGTGGTGCTTGTCGGCTCCGTTCGTCATCGTGATCCCCTCCGGCAGGAAATGCCGTATGCAGCATTTACCTCACCGTAAGGTAAATGCTGTAGAGCTATTTTATGCACCGCCTGAAGATGCCGCCAACACCAATTGACGGCAAATTTCGGGCGAGGGCACGGCTTGTCCAACGTGATGGCCCGCTTCGGGAGCCGGCTCCGGGAGATCCGCGAAGGCCAGGGAATCTCCCAGGAGAAGCTCGCGGACCTGGCGAGCCTCCACCGCACCTACGTGAGCAGCGTCGAACGGGGGAAGAACAACATCTCGCTGGTCAACATCGAGCGGCTCGCCGTAGCGCTCGGGGTGCCGATGCGGGACTTGATGCCGGTTGACGCGCCGTCTTCGACCACGCCGTCGAAGTCGAAGAAGAAGAGCTAGTCTGGCACCACGAGCAATTCCGACGGTTCGCCGAGCAGGTCGCCGGTCCGCTGGTAGTACTTCCGGAGCGAGTCGCGGGACGCGACGAAGAACAGCAGGACGAGCGGCAGGCACACCGCCCCCCGCCACCCCTGGACGTAATCCCGGGCGGCGTACGCCCAGAGCAAGGCCACCACCATGTTCGCGTAGAACTTGTAGTAGCGGTAGTGGACCAGGACGAGGTACTCGAACGCGGCGACCCGCGCTTCGAGTTTGGCGAAGTCCCGGGCGGGCGGCTTCAACCCGGTACGGTGATGGAGTTGGTCGATGACCAACCACCGCACGGTGCTCACCGTCAGCCCGGCCGCGAGCGCCATCACCGTCCCCGACAAGAACGCCGTGAGCGGCGGGTTCGAGTCTCCGCCGGTGCCCCACGCGGCCGCCGATGAGGACAGGAGCGGGAACCCGTTGAGGGCGGTGAACCCGGGCAGCACGTAGGCGATAACCAGACCAAAGTTGGTAAGAGAGCTGTCTTCTGTAGCCACGCCGAGATCGCTACCACCAGGCGGCCGGCCGGTGCAACCGTCGCCCCCTCGGCCGGAGCCGGAGCGGGTTACTGCCGGGACGAACGGGTCGTGAAACGAGTTAACAAGGCCGGTTCAGACGTGGCTCTCGCGTTACGCCCTGTTCCCAGCTAGGCGTGGCTCTGGCGTTACGCTTCCGGGATTCGGACGTGGCTCTGGCGTTACGCTCCGGGTCAGAGTTGCCAGTGGCAATTCGACCATAAGTGTCTGCTATTGAAGACGATTCCAACCGTTTTGGGCCGAGAGGATACGAGCGTCAAAGAATACTGGATCAAAGATCTCTGTAAACAAAGGGCGTTCTTCTG
>CANJKY010000704.1 GCA_947474875.1 Gemmataceae bacterium | reverse complement strand
GCTCGCGGCGGGGTTGCCGTCGGACCGGGCGGCGGGGTCGCCGCCGGTGGGGCAGTCGCCCGCGGGGGGTACGGAACTTACTACCGGTCGGCCGCCGCGGTAACCGGTCAGGGGTACACGGTCCGCCAGAACTTCCGGAACTTCGCCCAGGAGAACCCGCTCCTCACCGCCCGGTGGCTCGGGCCGACGTGGCGGCCGATCACGTGGGCCGCGCTGTCCGGCTGGGCGGGGTACTCCGCCTACGCCGCCGAACCGGTCTACTACGACTACGGTGAGACCGTGGTGTACCAGGGCGACGCCGTGTACGTGAACGGCGAGTCGGTCGGCACCCCGGAGCAGTACACCCAGCAGGCGGTCGAGATCGCGAACGTCGGCACGGAGGTGAAGGCCGACCCGCAGATGGGCGAGTGGCAGCCGCTGGGGGTGTTCGCCATGGTGGGCGAAGGGGAGGAGAAGTCCACCAACCTGTTCCAGCTGACCCTGAACAAGGAGGGGGTGATCGGCGGCGAGTACTACAACGCGCTGACCGACGAGGCCGCGCCGGTGCGGGGGTCGGTGGACAAGAAGACGCAGCGGGCGGCGTGGACGGTGGCGGACAAGAAGTTCCCGGTGTACGAGGTCGGCATCGCCAACCTGACCAAGGACGAGACCACCATGCTCGTCCACTTCGCCAAGGACAAGAGCCAGCAGTTCATGCTCGTCCGCATCGAGAAGCCCGACGGCGAGAAGCCGGCGGACGGGAAGTAACCCACCCGACACCCCGTGCGACATCAAAGGAGGCGGTGATGCTAACGGTCACGAGGAACGTGGTCGCCATCTACGTGGACCGGGTGAGCGGCCAGTGGGTTGTCCGGGATGGCGACGGGAACTTCTGGCTGCTGCCGGTGACCGATACGCCCTGGGACGACCGGCGCCCGTTCTCCCCGGCCGGGGAGACGGAGTTGGAACCCGTCCCGGGGCATTACAAGTACATGCTTGGCATCCCGCACTGACCCGGGTCCAGCCCGAGGGCGGCGGGACGATACGGTGTCACACGAGGCATTCTTGACCCTGGAGGAACGACATCATGGACCGGCGAGCCGAACAACTGCTCTTCGCCCCCGACGAGGCCGAGGTCCGGCGCCTGCACCGCTGCTGGCCCTGGCTCGTGGCCCTCGGGGTCGGGATCATCATCACCGGGCTTGTAGCCGTGGCGTACAGCGTCGCCACCACCCTGACCACAGTCCTGGTGTTCGGGGTCGTGCTGCTCGTGGGCGGGGTGATCCAGGTGGTCAGCGCCTTCCTCGCCCGGTCGTGGCGGGGGTTCTTCGTCACCGCCCTGGTCGGCGTGCTGCACGTCCTGGTCGGCGTACTCATGGTCGAGCACCCGCTCCGGGCGGCCGCGATCCTGACCCTGGTTCTCGCCGTCGCATTCCTCGCCGGCGGGACGGCCCGGTTGCTCTACGCCGCCACCCACGCCTTCCCCGGCCGCGGGTGGATGGTGTTCAACGGGGTCATCACCCTCATCCTCGGCCTGTCGATCTGGCGGGAGTGGCCGGAGGCGAGCCTGTGGGTGATCGGCCTGTTCGTCGGCATCGACCTCGCCTTCAGCGGCTGGTCCTGGGTGATGCTCGGGCTGGCGCTGAAGGCCGTTGGTGGTTCCACGCCTACGGCAACACAGACGCCCGCCGCCTCGGCGGCCTGACACGCGACCACCGGCCCGGGTGCCGCGTCGGTACCCGGGCCCCGGAAACCTCTTCACCCTGGGTACTCCCATGAACGCCGAGCACACTCGACTGCAGGAGGCACATAACCCGCAGACCCCGTGGAGGAAGTGGGGGCCCTACCTCAGCGAGCGGCAGTGGGGGACGGTTCGCGAAGACTACAGCGAGGGCGGGAACGCCTGGGACTACTTCTCCCACGACCAGGCCCGCAGCCGGGCGTACCGGTGGGGCGAGGACGGGCTGGCCGGCATCTCCGACGACAAGCAGCGGCTGTGCTTCGCCGTCGCCCTGTGGAACGGCAAGGACCCGATCCTGAAGGAGCGGCTGTTCGGGCTGACCAACGCCGAGGGGAACCACGGGGAGGACGTCAAGGAGTACTACTTCTACCTCGACAGCACCCCCACCCACTCGTACATGCGGTACCTCTACAAGTACCCGCAGGCCGAGTTCCCGTACGCCGATCTGGTCGAGACGAACAAGACCCGCGGGCGGACCGACTTCGAGTACGAACTGATCGACACCGGGGTGTTCAACGACGACCGGTACTTCGACGTGTTCGTCGAGTACGCCAAGGCGACCCCCGAAGACCTGCTCGTCCGGATCACCGTCCACAACCGCGGCCCCGAGCCGGCCGAGGTCCACGTCCTTCCAACCCTCTGGTTCCGCAACGAGTGGTCCTGGCACGCCGGGCCGGAGCGGCCGGCCCTGCGGCAGGTGGCCGCCACCCCGACCCGCGGCGTGGTGCGGGCCACCCACCCGGCCCTCGGCGACCGCTACCTGTACTGCGAGGGCGACGCCCCCCTCCTGTTCACCGAGAACGAGACGAACACCCAGCGGATCTTCGGCGTCCCGACCCGCACACCGTACGTCAAGGACGGGATCAACAACCACGTCGTCCACGGTCAGGCGGGCGCGGTCAACCCCGAACAGGCGGGGACGAAGTGCGCCGCCCACTACCGGCTAAACGTCCCCGCCGGCGGGTCGCAGGTCGTGCGCATCCGCCTCTCGGACGTCAGTCCGGCGTCACTGACCGCGACGAACGGGGCGGCCGACAAGCCGTTCGGCGGCGGGTTCGATGCGGTGGTCGACACCCGCCGGAAGGAGGCGGACGAGTTCTACGCCACGGTCATCCCGCCGGCGCTCGGCGCCGACGAGGCGAACGTGATGCGGCAGGCGATCGCCGGCATGCTGTGGAGCAAGCAGTTCTACCACTACGACGTGGACCGGTGGCTGGAGGAGCGGGGGTCGGATCCGTTCAAGGCGAGCCGCAAGCAGGCGCCGCGGAACGACCACTGGCACCACATGTACAACGGCGACGTCATCTCCATGCCGGACAAGTGGGAGTACCCGTGGTACGCGGCGTGGGACCTCGCCTTCCACGTCCTGGCCCTCACCCTGGTGGACCCGGAGTTCGGCAAGGGGCAGCTGAAGTTGATGCTCCGCGAGCGG
>CANJKY010000703.1 GCA_947474875.1 Gemmataceae bacterium | reverse complement strand
CCCGAGACCCGGCGGGCGCTTGCCGCCCTGCTGTTCAACCGGGCCATCCTTCAGGCGGACCGCGGGCCGGGCGAGCGGGCAGACCCGCTCCCGCTGTACGCCCGCGGCCTGGCCCTGTTCGAGGGGCTGGCCGCCGAGCGGCCGGGCGACCGGGACGCGCGAGTGAATCTGGCAAAGGCCTACGGGGACTACAGCACGTACATCGAGGGACAGGGGGAGCGACCGGCGGCGATCGACAAGCGACGTGCGGCGGTGGACCAACTGGAGAAGCTGGTGCGGGACTACCCGTCCGTGCCGGAGTACCGTGATCTACTAGAGGGGAACTACTCCCGGCTGGCGACCCAATTGTACGCGATGCGGCGGCACCAGGAGGCCGACGAGGCGGTGCGCAAGTGCCAGGAGATCGCCCGGGCGCTGGTGGCCGAGTTCCCGACCGTTGCGGCCTACCGGGAGGGGCTGGCGGTCAGCCACAACACCCGGGGGGTGATGCGGTACGCCGCGTACGAGCCGGACGCGGCCGAGGGCGAGTTCCGAGCCGCCGTGGCGGTGTTCGAGGGGCTGGTCCGCGACCTGCCCGGCGTGCCGAACCACCAGTTCAACCTTGCTACCGGATATTACAACGTGGCCGGCCTGGTCGCCAAGCGGGGGGCATGGGCCGAAGCCGACGCCCTGTTCCGCAAGTCGTTCGACCTATCTTTGAAGATGGTCGCGGACCACCCGGCCGTGCCGCAGTACCCGCCGCATTGCCAGCGGATCGGGTACGACTATGCCTGCTTCCTGGCCACGGCCGCGGCCAAACTGCCGGGCGGGCAGACGGGGGCGCTGGACCGGGCGATAGCCGTGCTACAGGCGGTGGGCGGGGCCGGTTATTCGGACGTACCCCGGTTGAAACGGGACAGGGATCTCGACCCGCTCCGCGGGCGGGAGGACTTCCAGAAGCTGGTCGCCGACCTGGAGACGAAGTTCCCGCCGAAGCGGGAGGTGCTACCCGCCCCCCGGCGGGAGTGACTACTTCGTCACCCAGCCTACGGCCCGCTGGATCAGGTTCGGCTCGGGCTGGATCTCGACGCCGGTCTGCACCACCTTCTCCCACTCGGCCGGGTCGGCCGGGAGGTTCTGCCCGGTCAGGTCCTTCAACCCGGCGTGCGCGTTGTGCGCCAGCACCACGTCTCGCCCAGCCTCGTCCTTCAGAATGCGGCTGAGCGCCGCCACCGATTCCTTCGTCCGCACCCGCCCCAGGCCCCGCACGGCCGCGCTCCGCACGTCCCGGTCGGTGGTCGGCTGGCCGTTCTCGTCCACCCCGCTGCCGGCCGCCACGCTCGCCAGGAACGTCACCGCCTCCGGCTGGCGGGTGTTCGCCAGCGCCGTCGCCGCCCGCGACCGCAGGGTGGTGGTGAACACCGGCTCGAACCCGACCGGCCCCATCCCGGCCAGCGGGTCGAACTTACCGGCCTGCACCACCCCGCCCTTGCCCGGGTCGGACGGCACCCCGTCCGCCTGGTGGTAAGCGGCGATCAGGATCTTCACCGCCCGCGGGTCGGCGAACCGGCCGAGCGCGTCGATGGCCGCGCACCGCACGATCGGGCTGGGGTCGGAGGTGGCGGCGGTGGCGAGCATCTGCAGCGCCTCGTCCTGCTCCTGGGCGGACTTGCCGTCCGCCGCCGGCTCGGTCAGCCGCCGCATGGCGTCCGCCCGCTCGTTCCCGTCCACCTTCGTCCGCAGCACCGTCATCGGGTCTTCCGCGGGGTAGAACGTGGATTTGAACGGGGCGTCGCGGAACTTCTGCGAGCTCACCTTGTCCCAGGTGCCGGCACACCCGCAGGCGGCGGAGGCGGCGAAGATGGCGGCGATAGTCCGGAATCGAGTCACCGTCGTCCCCCCGTCGGTGCGTGCAGAAACCCCCAATTCATGGGCGGATAGCACGGGTGACGGGGAGGGTCAAGGTGGAGTCCGAACGCCCACGGACGGCCGTCCGTGGGCTTGAGGGTGTCCTCACAAATTGACACCCGGTGGCGGGGAATGGTATAGTTCGGGCGCCCACTTCCTCATCCGTCCCTCACGACGACACCGGATGACCCACCCGCACCAACCCGACGCCGGCGATCGGTCCGACCCGGACCGCCCGCCCCGGTCGTCGGTGGTGCCGCTGAACGTGGCGAAGGGGGAGGCCCGGCCGGCCACCGGCGACGACGTGCCGACGGTCATCGGCGCCAACCCGCTGGCCGCCCCGCCGCCGACCGACGCGTTCGCCCTGGCCGCCGGGTCCACCCTCGCCCACTTCGAGATCGGCGAGCCGCTCGGGGCGGGCGGCATGGCCACCGTGTATAAGGCCCGCGACCTGACCCTCGGGCGGGAGGTGGCGCTCAAGATTCTGCCCCCGGCCCTGGCCCGCGACCCGGACGCGGTCACCCGGTTCAAGCTGGAGGCGCGGGCGGCGGCCCTGCTGAACCACGACGCGGTGGCGCGGGTGTTCTACACCGGCGAGGCGGACGGGCTGCACTTCATCGCGTTCGAGTTCGTAGACGGGGAGACGCTGCGGGCGATGATCGACCGGCTGGGCACGGTGCCGCCGGCCGACTGCGTGCGCTACCTGCTGGACGTGGCCGCCGGGCTGCATCACGCCAGCGGGCGGGGGGTGGTACACCGGGACGTGAAGCCGAGCAACATCGTCATCACCGCCGGCGGGCGGGCGAAGTTGATCGACATGGGGCTGGCCCGCAGCGCGGCGGTGAATGGCGGGGTGACGCAGTCCGGTACGACGCTCGGCACGTTCGACTACATCTCCCCCGAGCAGGCGATCGACCCGCGGACGGCGGACGTGCGGAGCGACATCTACAGCCTCGGCTGCACCTGCTATCACGCCGTCACCGGCCGCCCGCCGGTGCCCGACGGGAACGCCGCCCGCAAGCTGGCCGCCCACCAGACGGAGCAGCCGACCGACCCGCGGTTCCTGAACCCGGCCGTGCCGGACGAGTTGGCGGGGGCGCTCGACCGGATGATGGCGAAGGCCCCGGCCCACCGCCACCAGACGGCGGCCGAGTTGATCGCCGACCTGTCCGCGGTCGCCCGCAAGCTCGGGGTGGAGGTGAGCGGGTCGGAGGTGAGACCGGCGTCCGGCGTGACCCCGGTTGTCCCGCCGAAGCAGCCGCACAACT
>CANJKY010000702.1 GCA_947474875.1 Gemmataceae bacterium | reverse complement strand
GCCGCCGCGGCCGGGGCTGCGGAACTGGAACCCCCGCCGCGGGTCGCCGCTCGGCCAGTACCCGCCCAGCACCCCGGTGCGGCCGTTCAACGTCAGGATGGCATCCTTCACATGCACGTGGAATATGCGGTCCGGGAACCGGCGGAGGAACTCGACCGGGTCCACCCCCTGCCACAGCAGGTGGCTGGGGTCGAACGTGAACCCGAACTCGTCCCGCCCGTCCACCGCGTCGAGGACCACCTCGGCCGAGTACAGGTCGAACGCCAGTTGGCCGGGGTGGATTTCGCACGCGAACCGCACCCCGCAGTCGCGGGCCACGTCCAGGATCGGGTTCCAGACTTTAGCGAACTGCTTGAGCGCGTCGGCGATGACGTTCGGCTTCGGGCCGGGGTACCCGCTCACGTAGCTCCAGACGGGCGAGCCGGTGAACCCGCTCACCACCCCGGCGCCCAGCTTCTCGGCCAGCCGGAAGGTGGCCATCACCTCCTCGGCCGCTCGCTGCCGCACCTTCGCCGGCTGGCCGTCGCCCCACACGTAGTCCGGGAGTAGCGCCTGGTGGCGGTCGTCGATCGGGTCGCACACCGCCTGCCCGACCTTGTGGGCGGACACCACCGGGGCGTGCAGGTCGTGGCGGGCGAGCAGGTCCAGCCGGGCGGCGGCGTACCCGTCCTCGCTCAGCCCCCGCTGCACCTCCAGGTGGTCGCCCCAGCAGCACAGCTCGAACCCCTGGTACCCCCACTCGGACGCCTTCGCCGCGAGGGTGTCGAGGGGCAGGTCGGCGAACGGGCCGGAGAACAGGAGGATCGAGCGGGGCATGGGGACCGTCCTTGGCGGTCGGCAGTCTGAGAGTGGTAGGCACACTCCGTGTGCCGTTGTTTTGGTGAACCGCGGGCGTCAGCCCGTCGGGTGGGATTCACCCAGCCGGCTCACGCCGCCGGTTCACCCAAGAACGGCACACGGAGTGTGCCTACCACTCTCAGAACCGGGTCACACCTTCGGCTCGTCCGGCAGGGTGGCGGAAGACGGGGCCGGCGACGGCGGCAGGACCGGGTGGGCCGGCGGTGTCGGGGCCGGCACCGGCGGCACCGCCGGCGGGGGCACCACCGGCAGGGACGACCCGCCGCTCGGGGCGGTCGGGGGTGCGGGTGGCGGCATCGGCGGGGCCGGCGGCGCCTCCTCGATGTACACCTCGTCCAGTTCTACCTCGTCCACCTTCTTCCGCATGAGCAGGTACACCATCGTGTACGCCGACCAGAAGTAGCTGTAGCTGAACCCGATCATGAACAGGAACACGACGGCCAGCCAGAAGGCGACCAGCCCGGCCCCGGCCTTGTTCAGCCCGGTGAGCGACTTGTAGTACGCGTCGGACAGGGTGGGGTTGGCCGGGGCGGTGGTGCCCGGCACCAGCTCCATGTCGCTGCCCTTGAGCAGCATCTCCCGCCAGCCGTACGAGTCCGGAGCGTACACGAACAGGTAGTCCGGCTTGCTCGGCGTCCACAGGGTGGACGCGGCGGTGGCCATGCCGAACTTGCCCAGCAGCACCATCAGGCAGGCGATCAGGATGACCACGAACGTGACCGCCGCCCCGTACGCCAGGGCGACCAGCGAGTTCCACACGAAGCTCCACGGCGCCTGGAACACGTAGTTGTAGCTGCGGCTGATGGCGTCGAACGTGTCGCTCCCCTCGGTGCTGATGGTGGTGTACATGAGCGGGTAGCCGACCAGCCCGAGCAGGATGATGGCCATGGCGATGCCGCCGACAATCACCAGCGGGAACAGCAGCCCGTACAGCAGGATGTCTCCGACGAACGGGATGAGGGCGACGATCCCGTACAGGAACATGCACAGCAGGATGACGGCGACGACGCCCAGCGGCACCACCGGCGACAGCACGTAGGACACGTACCGGCTGAGCACGAACCGAACCGCCTGCATCAGGCTGGTCCGCTCCTTGCCGCCGAACTGCACCGCCGCCAGCCGGGTGATGACGCCGCCGCAGAACGCCCACACGGCCACGCTCCACAGCAGGCACAGGAGCAGGTACACGCGGGTGCGGAACCCGGCGTTCGCGTCCACCATCTTGATGATCGGCAGCAGGATCTTGGTGAGCGGCTCGACCAGCACCGGGATTTGACGCAGCACGTACTTGAGCGCCGCCTCCGCCCAAGTGGTGGCCGGCTGACCGGCCAGTTGGGAGGCGAACAGGTACGGGTTCGGCCCGCGGGCCTCGTCCCACGGCATGGCTCGCATCCGCCCGGCCGGTTTGCCGAGCGGGTCGTCCTTGCTCGGCTCGACCGCCGGCCCGGCCAGCTCGTCGATCACCTGCCACCGCTTGAAATCCCGCAGGTACCGCCGATCGCCCTCCTCCCGGAGCTGCGCCTCGCGGTCGATGCCGTCCTTCGCCGGCACCTCGCGGTCCAGCGTCTTGTTGTCGTACTCGGCCGCCCCGCGGATCGGCTTGTCGTAGTAGAAGGTGGCGGACAGGACGTACCAGCCGAACGACATGACCAGGATGCCGGCGGCGGCGACGAGCAGCTTCCGCGGGTCGAGGGCGACCTGGAAGGAGCGGAACAGGTTGGTCCAGAGATACCGCTGCGGGGCACCGGTTGCGGGTGCCTCGTCACGCCCGTCGGCCATGCTCATTCCTCGATGTGGGCCACACGTCCGCCCCACGTCCGGCCGTCGGCCGGCGGGTTAGGGGGCATGGTATGGAGGGCACCGGGGCTGGCAATCGGCCGGCAAATCCGTCCGCCCCCCGCGACCCGGTGAGGGGTCGCGGGGGGCGGCGTTAGGGGATGGCGGCAAGCCGTCTTAGAAGAACAGCCCGATGCCCACGTTCAGCCCGTGGATCAGCCGGAACGGCTGGTTGGCGTACCCCGGGTCCGGGGAGCCGTAGTTGAACCCGATCGGCTGGCTCATGCGGACGGTGTTGTAGAACGTGTTGGCCATGTACCCGACCCGCATCTGCACGCCCTTCACCGGGTACCACCACATGTTCAGGTTGCCGCCGGCGGTGGGCACGAACTGCATCTCGTTGAGCGACCGCTTGTTGCCGATGCTGTTGTCCTGCAGGTCGTACTTCGCCCGCTCCTTGATGTAGTCCAGGAACACCCCGCCGTGCAGGTCGACGCTCAGGCTGTACCGCTTGCCCAGGTACGCCTC
>CANJKY010000701.1 GCA_947474875.1 Gemmataceae bacterium | reverse complement strand
GTGGCGGTATCCGCCGCGGCGGCTGGAAGCGGAAGCGATCCGCGATTCCATACTCGCCGTCAGCGGCAAGCTCGATCTGACCGCCGGCGGGCCGGGGTTCGACCTGTTCGAACCGAACGGCAACTACGTGAAGGTGTACACGCCGAAGAAAGAATTCGGACCGGCCGAGTTCCGCCGCATGATCTACCAGCAGAAGCCGCGGATGCAACTGGACGACACGTTCGGCGGGTTCGACTGCCCGGACGCCGGGCAGGTGGCGCCGAAGAGGAACGCCTCGACCACCCCGCTGCAAGCGCTCAACCTGCTGAACAGCCCGTTCCTCACCCAGCAGGCCGGGTTCTTCGCCGAGCGGGTGGCGAAGGCGGCGACCGAGCCGGCCGACCAGGTGCGGCGGGCGTTTCGGCTGGCCTTCCAGCGGGAGCCAACTGACAAGGAGTTGTCAGCGGCGGTGAAGCTGGTGAGCGAACACGGCCTGCCGGCCGTGTGCCGGGCGCTGCTCAACGCCAACGAATTCCTGTACGTGGACTGATACATGCTCTCACCCACCCGCCGTGACTGGTTCGCCCACGCCGCCACCGGCCTGGGTGGGATCGCGCTTGCCTCCCTGTTGGCGGAAGCGGCCGACCCAGCCAACCCGCTCGCCCCGCGGAAGCCGCACTTCGCCCCGAAGGCGAAGCGTGTGCTCACCATCTTCTGCTCCGGCGCGGTCAGCCACGTGGACACGTGGGACTACAAGCCGGAACTGGTGAAGCGGGACGGGAAGCCGCTGCCGGGGTCAGACAAGCTAGTCACGTTCCAGGGGGAGAACGGCAACCTCGTCCAGCCGGTATGGAAGTTCAAGCCGCGGGGGAAGAGCGGGAAGATGGTGTCCGACCTGTTCCCGAAGTTGGCGGAACTGGCGGACGACATGTGCTTCATCCACTCGATGACGGCCAAGAGCAACACGCACGGACCGGCCGAGAACCAGATGAGCACCGGGTTCACCCTCGACGGGTTCCCGAGCGCCGGGGCGTGGGTGAGCTACGCGCTCGGCAGCGAGTGCCGCGACCTGCCGGCGTTCGTCGCCATCCCCGACCCCCGCGGGGTGCCGCAGGTGGGGCCGAACAACTGGGGCAGCGCGTTCCTGCCGGCGGTGTTCCAGGGCACCGCGTTCACCGCCGACAAGCCGATCCCGCACCTGCACCGCCCGGCGAGCATCACCCCGCAGGCGGATGCCGCGTCCCGCGACTTCCTGAAGATGCTGAACGACGAGCACCTGAAGGCCCGGTCCGGCGACACCGATCTGGCCGCCCGCATCGCCGGGCACGAGTTGGCGGCCAAGATGCAACTCCGCGCCAGCGAGGTGGCCGACCTGAGCAAGGAGCCGAAGTCGGTTCACGACGAGTACGGCACGGGCGACGCGAACAAGACGAAAGCCGGGTTCGCCCGCAACTGCCTGCTCGCCCGCCGGCTGCTGGAGCGGGACGTGCGGTTCGTGCAACTGTTCAACGGCTCCTACGCGATGGGCGAGGGCGTCGGCAACTGGGACGGGCACAAGACGCTGAAGACGCAGTACGAGGTCCACGCCCCCATCTTCGACGGCCCGTGCGCGGCGCTCCTGACCGACCTGAAACGCACCGGACTGCTCAAGGACACGCTGGTGGTGTGGGTGACCGAGTTCGGGCGGATGCCGACGTTCCAGAAGGGGGCGAGCGGGCGGGACCACAACCCGAAGGGGTTCACCGTGTGGCTGGCCGGGGCGGGGGTGAAGCCGGCGTTCAGCTACGGGGCGACGGACGAGTTCGGCCACCAGGCGGTGGAGAACGTGGCGACTATCTACGACCTGCACGCGACGGTGCTTTACCTGCTCGGGCTGGATCACGAGAAGCTGACGTACTACCACAACGGCATCGACCGCCGCCTGACCGACGTCCACGGGGCGGTGGTCAAAGACATCCTGGCGTAGCGGCTGACTGTGAGTGGTAGGCACACTCCGTGTGCCGTCGTGATTCCGCAGAACGGCACACGGAGTGTGCCTACCACTCTGCCGATCACTTCTTCCGGCCACGTTCGCGGGCGGCGGCCTCCATCGGGTCGGTCACCGGCGTCTTCGTCTCCCAGAACACGCCCTCCCGCTGGCCGTCCCGCATGTGGCTGGCGGCCTTCGCCGCCCGCACGAACTTCTTGTCCCCGGTGGTGAGGGTGTCGGCCAGCTTCGCCGTGTCGGACGTCTGCGCGATCACCGTCCCCTTCAGCCCGAACCGGTCCGGCTGGACGACGAGCAGCACCGAATCGGCGTTCGCCCCCTTCACCCCGGCCAGGTCGTCCCCGCCGCCGCACGAGACGTACACGAACCGGCCGACGAACTCCTTCGCCCACGCCAGCTTCGCCGCCGCCGCTTCCAGTTCCTTCCGCTTGCCGGCGTCCTTCGCCACCAGGATGACCAGCGGCTGGCTGTCGGCCGACGCCACGTCCAGCGCCAACCGCACGTCCGTCACCAGCGGCAGCGCCGCGTTGTCCGCCTTCGGCGGGAACCACTCGGCCAGCTTGCTCATGCCGTCGGCCATCGCCGCCGCGTCCTTGTACACCCCCTTCATGCTCCGGCCGGGGCGGACCAGCGGGTCCTTGCCGTCCGGCCCGAAGATGGCGAACACCGAGTTTTCGAGTTCGCCGGACCCGGTGCGGACGAGCGCTTTGAGGAATTTGCCCTCGGCCTCGTCCTCGTAGGTGGCGAGTCGGGCGCAGACGTACTGGCGGGAGGCGGCGATGACCGCGGGCTGGGACAGGAAACTCCTGTCCATGTCCTGCTTGCCCGGTCACCAGATGCCGGACACACCGCCGCAGTGCGGGGCGGCGGACACGAGCAGGATCGGCCGGCCGGTGCGGGCGGCCTCGGCCTTGGCGGACTCCCAGGTGGTGAACCACTGGATGCCGACGGCCGGCGGGTCGGGCGGGAGAATCCGCGGCTGGGCGACGGCGACGGTCGGGACGAGGGCGGCGACGAGCAGGGCGAGGCGGTTCACGGGCAGTCTCCGGGCAGGTGTGGGTTCCTTACCCGGAGATGTAACACACCGCCGCCCGATGCCGCCGCGGGAAGTGGGGGAAATGTCCGCAAGGTGGTCGGCCCACGCCGTGAGTCTTTCTTCCGTGGCACCGGCGGCCCGCCGGTGTTGAAAACCCACCGGC
>CANJKY010000700.1 GCA_947474875.1 Gemmataceae bacterium | reverse complement strand
GAGAAACGCCCAACGCAACGGCGTGTCCGGACATCACGTTGTCGACGCCGAACAGCTTCAGCCCGTCCGACGTCCAGCAACTCAGGGCGACGTAATCGACCGTCGCGCCGGGTTTGACCGTCTCCCACCCGACGCAGACGTTCAACTCCTCCCCGCAAATGGCTTGCGTGACTGTCGCCCCTCGACCGTCCTGCAACCGCAATTCCACCACCCTGGCACGCTGATCACCTTCCCGGTCCGTCCGCCCGGCCAGCCCGGTTTTGGATTTGGATGCCAGCCTGTTGAGGTACCACGTCACCTGCTCGGAGGCCAGCCCGCGGTTTAGCAGCCGCCCGGACTCCAGGTTGATCGCCTCGGAACAGATGTTGAGAATGGCACCCAGGTTGTGGCTGACCACCAGTACCGTGCGACCGCTGTTCTTGATCTCCGCCATCTTGTTAAAGCACTTCTGCTGAAACCCCGAATCCCCGACGGCCAGCACCTCGTCGACGATCAGGATCTCTGGCTCCAGGTGCGCCGCCACGGCGAACGCCAGGCGGACGTACATGCCCGAGCTGTACCGCTTGACCGGCGTGTCCAGGAACTTCGCCACCTCGGCGAACGCCACGATCTCATCGAACTTCTTGCCGATCTCGGCGCGGGTCATCCCCAGGATGGCCCCGTTCAGATACACGTTCTCCCGCCCGGTCAGCTCCGGGTGGAACCCGGTGCCCACCTCCAGCAGGCTGCCCACCCGCCCGTTGATCTCCACCCGCCCCGTCGTCGGCTTGGTAATCCGCGACAGGATCTTCAGCAGGGTGCTCTTGCCCGCCCCGTTCCGCCCGATGATGCCCACCACCTCGCCCGGTCGCACCTCGAACGACACGTCGTTCAGCGCCCAGAACTCCTCGGCGGTGCCGCGTTTGCGGAAGGGGGCCTTCACTGCGTCCACCAGGGTGTCGCGGAGGGTGCGGTAGCGGTTCCGCTCCTGCCCGTGGACGAGGCGGTACCGCTTGCCCAGCCCTTCGACCTTGATCGCCGGCGTCGCCATGGCGGGGGGTTAACCTCCGGGGTCAGATCGCGTCCGCGAACGAGTCTTCCACCTTCTTGAAGTACAGGCAGCCGACCACGAACAGTGGCACGCCACCACCGGCACTACCCGCCACGGGAAGTACACCCTCCTCACAGCCGCACCGACCCGAGCAGGCTGGCCGCCGCCGACGAGATGAACCGCAGCCCCGCCCCAGTTAGGAAGGACGGCAGCTGCGGAAGTCGGAGCCGGTGTTCGACCACGCCGGCCCCGAACGTCATGTCACTCATGCCGCGTCCGCCGGGTACGGGAGTCGGAGCAGGCGGGCGACCGTCGGCCCCGGCACCTTCACCAGGTGCAAAGCCGTGCCCACCAGCACCCGCAGTTCCATCCACGGGCCGAACCCGCTCACGTACCGCAGGTCGGTCGCCACCTTCCGCCGGACGCTGTCCAGGTCCGTGTCCGGCGGCAGCAGGAGCTGCGCCCGCCCGGTCCCCCCCGGTTACACCCGGTGCCGGTCGTCGTACCGCGGGACGACGGCGGCCAGCCCGGCGGTGATCTCCGGCCGCTCCGGCCGCGGGCCGACCAGGCTCATCTCCCCCCGCAGCACGTTGAACAGTTGCGGCAGCTCGTCGATGTGGCTCGCCCGCAGGAACCGGCCGACCGGGGTGACGCGGGGGTCGCGGCGGGTCGCCCAGCGGATGCCGGACGCGGCCTCGCAGTTGTGCCGCATGCTGCGGAGCTTCCACAGCACGAACCTCCGGCCGTTCGCCCCCACCCGCACCTGGGAGTAGAACGCCGGGCCGGCCGAGGTCAGCTTCACCGCCGCGGCCGCCAGCAACAAGACCGGGGCGGCGAGCACCAGCAGCAGGCTGGCGGCGGTCAGGTCGAACGTGGTCTTCCACCACGCCAGCGACCCGTCGGCCGCCGGCTCCGCCGCGGCGTCGTCGGCGGCCGGTGCGAACGTGGGGGCGTATAAGGGCAGGATGTTCGTTGAGGAACTCATCGCTCGAAACCTCAGCGTCCTGAGAGGGGTGGATTCCGTGGGCGGGAGCGGCGGCTCAATCGGCCAGCACGCGGTCGAGGGCGGGCAGGGCCAGGGCCATGAAGTCTGGGGCCGGGTCGGTGCGGGCGGTCCGGTCGGTGAGCACGTACGCCTTGTACAGCACGCCGCTGCGGGCGAACGACACCCGCGGGCGGTCCGGCGCCTGCCACCCGGCGGTCGGCGTCCGCCACGCCCACCGCACCGCCAGCGCTTCGGGCACCGCCGCCGAGGGCTTGGCCATCACCGCCGACCACACCTCGGCCGGCCCGACCGACTCGCGGGCGGGGCGGCCCGCCATCATGAACCCGCTCGCCTGGTAGCACACGTCCGGGGTGTGAACGGACACCGGGCCGGGCCGCCCGCACACCACGAACAGGGTCACCGCCTGCCGGGTGGCCGGGTTCCGGTACACCCGGTGGACGTACCCGTCGACGCCCGCCGCCGCCACCTCGGCCGGGTCCATCGGCCGGTCTTCGCCCACCCACGGGCCGATGGTGCGGGGGACGTCCGCCAGCTTCGCGGCGGCCGCCGCCCGGTCCGGGGACTGCCCCCAGCGGTCGGTGTACAGCCCGTGGGCGACCCCCGCCCCGGCCACGGCGACCAGGAACGCGGCGGTCGGCAGATACGGCCTGGCGGTCATGCGGTCTCCTCGACGGCCTGCCCGGGCAGCGCGGCCAACTGGACGACGGGTTCGGACGGCGGATAGCGGTACAGCACCTGGGCGGTGCCGCTGAGCACCACCCCGAGGACGTTCGCCCGCACCGCCATCAGCCGCTTCTGTGCCTCGGCCACGGACGGCAGGTGGCTGACGTCGCGGAGCACGGACAGCAGCACCCCGTCCACGTCCCGGGCCATGGCCAGCCCGTCCGCCACCGGCAGCAGCGGCGGCGAGTCGATCACCACGTACTCGTAGGCGGCCGACACCTCGGCCAGCAGCGCCTTCCACCGCCCCGAGCCCAGGGCGCGGGTGGACTCCGGGTCCCACCGGCCGGCCGCCAACAGCGACAGACCGGGCACCTCGGTGTCCGCCAGCGCCTGGCCGACCGTCACCTCGTCCCGCAGCACCTCCGCCAGACCGACGGAGCCGTCCTGCCCGAGGCGGGTGTGCAGTT
>CANJKY010000699.1 GCA_947474875.1 Gemmataceae bacterium | reverse complement strand
GGTTGTGGTGGTCGCGGCCGTCGATGCCCCCCTGCACCATCGGGGTGCGGCCGAACTCCCCGCCCCAGATGACGACGGTGTCGGCCAGCAGCCCGCGGGCCTTCAGGTCGGCCACCAGGGCCGCGCTCGCCCGGTCGGTGTCCAGGGCGTTCTTCTTCACGTCCCGCACCAGGTCGGAGTGCTGATCCCACGCCTCGTGGAACAGTTGCACGAACCGCACCCCCCGCTCGGCCAGCCGGCGGGCGAGCAGGCAGTTCTTGGCGAAGCTTGCCTCGGCCGGGTTCTTGATGCCGTACCGGTCGAGCGTCTCCTTCGACTCGCCAGACAGGTCCATCAGCTCGGGCACGCTCGTCTGAAGCCGGTACGCCATCTCGTAGCTCTGGATGCGGGCCGTGATCTCGGGATCCCCGACGGCCCGGTGGGCCAGTCCGTTCAGCCGGTTGAGCGAGTCGAGGGTCGCCCGCTGCGCTTCGGCGTCGACTCCCTTCGGGTTGGACAGGTACAGCACCGGGTCGCCGGCCGGGCGGAACGGCACCCCGCCGTACTCGGTCGGCAGGAACCCGCAGCCGTAGTTGCTCGCCCCGCCGCTCGTCCCCTTCGCGCTCGTCAGCACCACGAACCCCGGTAGGTCGGCCGACTCGCTGCCCAAGCCGTACAGGGTCCAGGCGCCGAAGCTCGGCCGCCCGA
The DNA here is from genome assembly GCA_947474875.1 of Gemmataceae bacterium. Lineage (GTDB taxonomy): Bacteria > Planctomycetota > Planctomycetia > Gemmatales > Gemmataceae > JALHQU01. The sequence continues at coordinate 2,481 of CANJKY010000699.1, read as the reverse complement.
ACTGCTCCGACCCGGTGTTCATCAGGATCTGCGCCGGCGCGTGGTTGACGGCATCCGTCTGGAGCGAGCGAACGAGACAGATGTCGTCGGCGATCTTGGCCGTGTGTGGGAGCAGTTCGCTCAGCTCCATCCCGGACCGGCCGTGTTTGGCGAACTTGAACTTGGGGCCGAGCAGCGCCGACTTCGGGTTGATGAACGCCGCCCGATACCCCTTTAGCAGCTCCGCCGGCGGCAACTGACCGTCCCGCTTGGTCAACTCGGGCTTGTGGTCGAACAACTCCAGGTGGCTTGGCGCCCCGGCCTGGAACAGGTAGATGACCCGCTTGGCCTTCGGGGCGAAGTGCGGCTTCCGCGGGGCGAGCGGGCCGTTCGCCGGCGCCGGCCGGGTGTCGGCCGCGAGGAGCGACACGGCGGCGACCGCCCCCAGCCCGATCCCGCACTGGTGCAGGAACCACCGCCGGCGGAGGAGAGTGCCGCGGGCCGTGCTGTCGTCGTAGTTCACGAGTCGTCCTCAATAGTGGCCGTGGGGTCAATTCTTGGTGAGCGTCTCGTCCAGGTTCAACAGCACCCGCGCCACCAGGGTCCAGGCGGCGGCGTCCTGCGGCGTCGTCTTGCCGGGCAGATCCGGCAGGGCCGCAGGGTCGCCCGTGGCCACCTCGCGGGCGTTCAGCCAGCCGTCGGCGATCCGCCGGCGGTGGGTCCGCAGTAGGTTCAACACCTCGTCTCGCTCGTCCGCCGTCGGGCGGCGGGCGGTGCAGAGCAGGAAGGCGTGATCCACCCGCTGTTCGTCGTCCGCCCCGCCGTCCCTCAGGACGCGGATTGCCAGCGCGCGGGCGGCCTCCACAAACACCGGCTCGTTCAGCCCGGCGAGCGCCGCCAGTGGCGTGTTGGACCGCGTGCGGCGGGCGACGGAACACTCGCCGGTCGGCCCGTCGAACGTCGCCAGGACGGGATCGGGCATGGACCGCTTGCGGAACACGTACAGGGACCGCCGGTACCGGTCCGGCCCGGTGGCGGGGGTCCAGTACCCCGGGCGGTTGAAGTTGTAATCCAGCACGGCCTTCGGCACCGGCGGAAACACCGGCGGCCCGCCGCTCTTGTTCGTCAGCAGGCCGGAGGCCGTCAGGGCGATGTCCCGCACCACCTCGGCGTCGGCGCGGAAGCGGGGGCCGCGGGCGAGCAGCCGGTTCTTCGGGTCGCGGGCCAGCAGTTCCTTCGACACGGCCGACGACTGCCGGTAGGTGCCGCTCGTCACGATATGGCGGATCAGCCGCTTGCGGCTCCAGCCGTGTTCCATGAAATCCACCGCCAGCCAGTCCAGCAGTTCGCGGTACTCCGGCACCGGGGCACGGGTGCCGAAGTCTTCAGCCGTCTCCACCAGGCCGACGCCAAAAATCGCCTGCCACGTCTGGTTCACCGCCACCCGCGCCGCCAGCGGGGACCGTGGGAACACGAGCCAGCGGGCGAACCCGAGCCGGTCGCGGGGGGTGTCCGCCGGGAACGGGTGGAGGGCGGCGGGCGTGCCGGCAGTAACCACCTCGCCGGGCCGGTCCCACTCGCCGCGGGTCAGCAGGTGAGTCGCCCGCCGGTTCACCGGCTCCCGCTCGGCCGCGTGCAAGACGGTGGTGCCCGCGGCCGGGAGGGATCTGTACTGCTCGTCGATCTCGGCGTTGACCGCCTTCAACTCCGGGGCGGATTTCCGCCACGCGGTGAAAAGCGCGTGCTTGTGGGCGGCCGTGCGGTCCTTCGCCGGCACCTGCGCGGCCAGCACCGCCGCGTGGTCGACCGACGGGGCGGTCGGGGCCGCCGCGGTGGTGAGGCTCAGGCGACAGCAACCAAGCATATCGCCCATCCGCAGGCTGACCTTCATCTGCGTCCCGGCGGGGTATTCGAGCGGCTTGTCGAACTGCACCACGGCGGCGCCCGGCTGATTCCGCTGCCCCGGCCCGCGGTCCGCGACCCACAGCGTGTCGTCCCTGTTGTCGGTCAGGTTGGCCGCCTTGTGCTTCGGGTCCGGTCCGGCGTAATCGGCCGTGGCTTTCCCCAACTTCAGCTTCTCCCAGTCCTTCCCGCCCGGCTTCCTCACGAACACGTCGATCCCCTTCACCGCCCACATGCCGGTGTGGCTGCGGCCGGGGCCGGAGTGCGGCAGGTCGCGGTGGGTGAGTGCTTCCAGCCGCAGCCCGGTGACGCCCCGGAGCGGCGGCGCGGCCACGACGAACACCTCGTCGCTCGCGTGCCCCTTCATCAGCAACGACTTGTCGGCCTCCTGCGTCGGGTGGTTCAGCCCGCTGACGCTGCCGAGTTCGACGGCTTCGAGCGGAGTCCAGGTCGGCTGCCGGGATGCCAGGTCCGCAGCCCACGCCGCCAGCTCGCCCTCCCACCCCGGCCGCACGGCGCGGGCTTGGTCTTCCAACTCCCGCACCCGGCGACGAACCGCCTCAACTTGCTTTAACTGCTCGGGCGTGTACACCCACGACT
>CANJKY010000698.1 GCA_947474875.1 Gemmataceae bacterium | reverse complement strand
GACTGCGTCTCGCCGACCCTCTCCCTCAAGGGGAGAGGGTGTCAGAACGCCTGCACTACTCGATCGCCACCTCTTCCACCACCGGCTCGTCGTCCGGCTTACGGTCAGGCGGCCGCTTCCGCTCCCGCAGCATCAGGTAGCCGGTCGGCCCGAGCACCAAGGCGGTGCCGAACAACTGCCACTCATCGAACACGCGGCCGTGGACCGCCCGCTCCCACGCCATCACCATCACCACCTGTGATAGCCCGACTACCGACACCTTGGTCGCAGCCCCGCCCTTGAAAGCCTTGGTCAGGAACACCTGCCCGACGGTGGCCGTCGCCCCCACCATCAGCAGATCGAACATCACCCGCCACTCGGTCAGCTTGTCGTTCCCGACGGTCCGCGGGAACACGAAGTAGCACGCCCCGCACACCAGCAGGCTGACGGCCGAGAAGTGGACCACCACGGCCAGTGACGGGATGCCCTTCAGCCGGTTCAGCCCCATCATGGCGACGGCGGTGAAGATGGAGGCGAACACGGCGGCGTAGTGGGCCAGACCGAACTCCACGCCCACGGTCGCCTTCTGCGTCACCGCCACCCCGGCCACCCCGCACAGCACCGCGGCCAGCACCCCGAGCGTCGGCCGCTCGCCGAACGCCGGCCACGAGAACAGGGCCACCCAGATGGGGAACGAGTTGGTGATGACCAGCACGTCCGACGGCGGCAGGTGGGTGAGGGCGTAGAACGTACACACCATGCTCAGGCTGCCGGAGATGCTCCGCAGCCACAGCGTCGGCGGGCCGGGGATCGCCAGCGGCACGCCGGTGCCGACGGCCATCAGCACGGCGAACAGGGTGGCCAGGCTGGACCGCACCACCATCACCACCTGCCAGTCGCAGTCCCCCTTGCAGGCGTCGATGAACAGCACCATGGCGGCGAACCAGCCGCTGCCGCACAGCATCCACAAGTACGGCTTCACCCCGGGCGTAGACATGCAGGGCACGATACGGACCCGGCCCGCTTGCGGCTCGGCGGTCGGATCGACATAATCTCCCCATCCCACCCCCGGAGCCTCTCTCATGCGCCGCACGTTCACCCTGGCCGCCGTCCTGCTCGCCTCGGCGGCAATCGCCAAAGACCCGCCGACGATTACGTGGAAGAAAACCGTCATCGACCCGAAGTTCCACTCCGAGGGCGTGGCCGTCGCCGACGTGAACAAGGACGGCAAACCAGACATCCTGGTCGGCGAGTTCTGGTACGAGGCGCCGGACTGGAAGCGGCACGAGATGCAGAAGCCGGGCGACTACGGCGACGGCGAGAAGGGGTACAGCAAGGTGTTCGCCTGCTGGGCGGAGGACCTGAACGCCGACGGGTACCCGGACCTGATCGTCATCGACTTCCCCGGCGAGCCGTGCTACTGGCTGGAGAACCCGAAGGGCAAGGGCGACACGCACTGGAAGAAGCACCCCATCTGGCACTCGGCGTGTAACGAGACGCCGCTGTACGCCGACCTGTTCGGCACCGGCAAGCGGGTGCTCGTCATGGGCTTCCAGCCGAAGGAGCCGAAGGGGGTGAACACCCTCGGGCAGATGGCGTACTTCACCCCGGACCCGGCGAACCCGACCGGCGTGTGGCAGATGCACCCGATCTCCACCCCCAGCACCCCCGGCCAGGTGAAGGACGGCAAGGAGGTGCCCGGCACCCGCAAGGAGACGCCCGGCACCCAGAAGTTCAGCCACGGCCTCGGGGTGGGCGACGTGAACGGGGACGGGCGGATGGACGTGATGACCAGCGGGGCGACCACCGGCGGGGTGGGCGGGTGGTGGGAGCAGCCGGCGAAGGCGGACGGGACGACGCCGTGGGCGTTCCACCCGATGCAGGTGCCGGACGCGTGCGCCGACATGTACGCCGCCGACCTGGACGGGGACGGCAAGGCCGACATCCTCACCACCTCGGCGCACAAGTACGGCATCTGGTGGCACAAGCAGCGGAGCGCGAGCAAGGACGGTCACCCGACGTTCGAGAAGCAGGTGCTGTTCAAGGAGCTGGTGTCCGAGACGCATGCCGCGCACTTCGTGGACATCGACGGGGACGGGATGAAAGACCTGGTGACCGGCAAGCGGTGGTGGAGCCACGGCAGCCGCGGCGAGCCGGGGGCGGACAAGCCGGCCATGATCTACTACCTGAAGGCGACGAAGGGGCCGGACGGGATGGTGGCGTTCGAGCCGAAGGTGATCGACGACAACAGCGGCATCGGCACCCAGTTCGCGGTGCAGGACGTGAACGGCGACGGCTTGCTCGACGTGGTGACGTCGAATAAGAAAGGCGTTCACCTGATCGTGCAAGAGCGGAAGTGAGCCGCCGATGATGCCCGCCGCCACGCCCCGGGTTCCGGTCGCCGCGACCGTGATCTGGGGCGTCCTGCTTGTCCTCGGCGTGCTGCTGTGGGGGCGGGCGGTGCCCGGCTGGTTCCGCCCGCCGGTGGTGAACGGGAACGAGACGTTCGGCGACTACGTGCAGGAGTGGCTGTCGGCCAAGAACCACTTCGCCGGCGTGTCGGTGTACGAAGACCAGTTCGAGGCGATCCGCCGGCACCGGCCGGACCTGAGCGTCGACCGGCAGATGTTCCTGACGTACAACGCCCACCCGCCGGCCTCGGTGCTGGCCGCCCTGCCGTTCGGCCTGACCGACTACAACACCGCCCACACCGCCTGGAACGTGCTCACGTTCGCCGCGTTCGCCGCCGGCTGGCTGCTGGTCGCCCGCGAGCTGGCCGGTGCGGTGCGGTGGTGGCACCTCGTCCCGTTTCTCGCCCTGTGCCTGTGGGTCGAGCCGGTGCGGGCGAACCTGATCTACGGGCAGATCAGCTTCGTCCTCGGGTTGCTGTTCGCAGTCGGGTGGGCCGCCGACCGGCGGGGGTATCCGCTCGTGGCCGGGTTCGCCGCCGGGCTGGCGGCCGGGCTGAAACTGTTCCCCGGCCTGCTGCTGGTGTACTTCGTGTGCGCCCGCAAGTGGAAGGCGGCGGGGGCGATGGTCGTCGCGGCGGTCGGGCTGAACGCGGTGGCGGCGGCGGTGCTCGGCGTGTCGGCGTTCGAGACGTACATCCGGGAGGTGCTGCCGGCGGTCAAATTCTTCCAGTCGTCGATGCTGAACGCCTCGCTGCACGGGTTCTGGAACCGGTTCGCCT
>CANJKY010000697.1 GCA_947474875.1 Gemmataceae bacterium | reverse complement strand
CATACTCACGAGACGTGATTGATGACCGGCGAGACTACGGCGAATTTCGGCTTCCTGATCGACATGGACGGGGTGCTGTACCGCGGGGCGGACCTGCTGCCCGGCGCCGGCGAGTTCGTTCGCGAGCTGCGGTCCCGCGACATCCCGTTCCGGTTCCTCACCAACAACAGCCAGCGGACCCGCCGCGACGTGGTGGCGAAGCTGTCCCGCCTCGGTATTGACGCCGACGAGGAACACGTCTTCACCAGCGCGATGGCGACCGCCCGGTTCCTCGCCCAGCAGAAGCCGGACGGCACGGCGTTCGTAATCGGCGAGGGCGGGCTGCTGACGGCCCTGCACCAGCACGGGTACGCGGTGGTGGACTACGACCCGGACTACGTGGTGGTCGGCGAGGGGCGGACGTTCAACCTGGAACTGGTGGAGACGGCGGTGCGGATGATCCTGGGCGGGGCGAAGCTGATCGCCACCAACCTGGACCCGAACTGCCCGACGGCCAACGGCAGCCTGCGGCCGGGGTGCGGGGCGATGGTAGCCATGCTGGAGACTGCCACCGGGGTGAAGGCGTTCAGCGTGGGCAAGCCCAGCCCGGTGATGATGCGGGCGGCGCGGAAGGAGCTCGGGCTGACGACGGACCAGACGATCATGATCGGGGACACGATGGACACGGACATCCTGGGCGGGGTGCAGCTCGGGTTCCGCACCGTACTGGTGCTGAGCGGCGGAACGAGTCGGGCCGACCTGAGCCGGTACGCCTACCGGCCGGATGTGGTGGTCGAACACCTGGCAGACTTCACCGAGCGGCTGGACCGCGGCAGGTGGGACCCGCAGCAGTGGGCGACGGCGGTCGAGGACGCGCCGGAGTTCGTCGGGAACTGATCGCGAGCGTGGGCGGCCAGGGTTTCTGTCCGCTCACTCTTTCCAGTTGTTCGCCTGCCGCCAGAATTCCAGCGGGTTGTGGTACACCACCCGCTCGATCACCTCCGCCGGGTGGCCCCGCCGCCGCATCTCGAAGATGAACGCCGGCACCGCCAGCGGGTCGGACGGCCCCCAGTCGCCGGCGCTGTTCACCATGATCCGCTCCGGCCCGTACATCTCGATGATGTCCGCCGCCCGGCTCGGGGTCATCTTCGTCACCGGGTACAGGGTCATCCCGCACCAGAACCCGTTGTCGCGGGCCAGCCGCACGGTGTGTTCCTCCACATGGTCGATGCACACCCGCTGCGGCGTCACCCGCCGGTCCCCTTTCAGCATGTCCACGATCATCCGCGTGCCCTTCAGCTTGTCCTCCAGGTGCGGGGTGTGGATGAGGATGAGCTCGTCCGTCTTCATCGCCAGATCGACGTGCTCCTGGAACACCACCGCCTCGTTCGCCGTGTTCTTGTTCAGCCCGATCTCGCCGATGCCGAGCACGCCGGGCTTCTTCAGGAACTCGGGGATGAGCTTGATGACTTCCCGCGACAGTTGGACGTTCTCCGCCTCCTTCGCGTTGATGCACAGCCACGAGTAGTGCTTGATGTGGTACTGGGCGGCCCGCTTCGGCTCCACCTCGGTGAGGTGGCGGAAGTAGTCGTGGAACCCGGCGGCGGTGCCGCGGTCGAACCCGGCCCAGAACGCCGGCTCGGACACGGCCGCACACCCGGCGTAGCTCATCCGCTGGTAGTCGTCGGTGGTCCGCGAGATCATGTGGACGTGCGGGTCGATGTATCTCATATCGCGTTTTCTCCCTTGTTTTTCTGGTCTATTTCGCCGACCCGTCACGAATTCGGTCACGAGTTCGGTATAATGTATTCGGAAGCCCCGTGATTTCAGCCGTTTCAGGATACCACCATGAAGCCCGGCCCGAAACCGTCCGTGCGGTACTGGAAGTCGAAGAAGGCCTACGGCTGCTCGATCGCAGGGGACCAGCACTTCCTCGCCCGCGGGCCGGACGACGCCCCGAACGGGCCGACTTACCTCGAAGCACTCGACAGGTTCCGCAGGCTCGTCGCCCAGGACGACGGGAAGGGCACAGATGATTATCTCGTTTCCGCCCTGATGAACCAGTACCGAGCGCACCTGAAGGCGACCCGCAAGAGCGGAGCGCCTGGAGTGTTCGAGGTCATGGCCCGTGGGTTCACGGCGAAGTTCGGGAAGTTCCGGGTGCGTGACCTGAAGCCGCACGCGGTGGAAGAGTGGCTTGCCAAGCAGGACAACTGGAACAACACCAGCAAGGCGCATGCGGGCACACTCATCCTCGCGGCAGTGTCGTGGGCGAGGAAAAAGGGGCTGATCGAGACCGACCCCATCGGCGGGCGAGTCGATCTGCCGCAGCCCGTGCTCCGTGGACGGGAAGCGGCGATGTCTGCCGAACTGATGGACCTGCTGATCGGCGAGGCCCGGAAGAACAAGATGCGGTCGCACGAATACGCCGACTTCATGTGGGCGCTGCGGGTGACGGGTGCCCGGCCTGGCGAGTTGCGGCACGCCGAGGCGTTCCACTTCCAGAAGGGAAAGGACGGACAGGGGCGGCTCGTGTTCCGGTGGAACGCCACGCAGGGGTATGTCCACAAAACCGCGAGGAAGACCCAGCGAGACAGGACGATCTACCTGACCCCGGAACTGACCGCCCATGTCGAGAAGCTCATCACGGCCAATCCGAAGGGCCCGATCTTCCGCACGCCGAGGGATGCCTCGTGGAGCCTGACCAGCCTGTCGAACAAGTGGACGTGGCTGATGAAGCGGCCGGCGGTGGTTGCGTACTGCGAACAGCACGACATCCCGCGACGGGAGGTTCGGTTATACAATTTCCGGCACACGTTCATCTCGCACTTCCTCGACGCGACCGGCGACATTTACGCCGTGGCCCAGATGTGCGGGACGTCAGTGAAGATGATCTCGCAACGGTACGGCCACCCGGACGTGGACAAGCTGCACGAGAAGTTCTTGGCGTTCCACCGGCTGGTGGCGGGTGCGGCGTGACACCAACGAAAGAGCGACCCGCCCATCCCTGAGCGCGTCGCTCACCAAAGTTCCATCTTCTTCTTGGGCCTGCCCCGCTTCCTGATGGGTGGCGGTGGCTCCTCGGGCACGGGTGGGCCGCGTGGTTCCATCAGTTCCAGCAGACTTTCCTCCTCGATGAGCAGCTTACCGGTGGCGCGGTTAGCCTTCAGCTTCCCCTGACTCGCTAGTTT
>CANJKY010000696.1 GCA_947474875.1 Gemmataceae bacterium | reverse complement strand
CCGGAGAGGGGGAGAAGATGGCTTTTCTCCCCCTCTCCGGGTCGGAGAGGGGGCCGGGGGGTGAGGTCTCCGAAGTCCTCTCCCTCCGCTCCGCCTCCGTCCGGCACGGCGGCAAGCGCATCCTCGACGACATCACCTGGACCGTTCGCGCCGGCGAGCGGTGGGCGGTGCTCGGGCCGAACGGGTCGGGCAAGACCACGCTGCTCAGCCTGATCTGCGGGGATCACCCGCAGGCGTTCGCCAACGACATCGCCGTGTTTGGCCGCCGCCGCGGCCCGGGCGAAACCGTGTGGGACGTGAAGCGGCGGATCGGGCTGGTGTCGCCGGAGTTGCACCAGTACTTCCCGCGGATGCGGACGGCCCGGTCCGCCGCCGCCACCGGGTTCTTCGACCACCTCACCCCGCAGCCGCTCGCCCCGGACCAGTCCGCCACCCTCGACCGGCTGTTCGCCGAGTTCGCCCTCACCGACCTGGCCGCCCGCCCGTGGTGGCAGCTCTCCACCGGCCAGCAGCGGGCGGTGCTGTTCGTGCGGGCCATCGTGAAGGCCCCGCCGCTTCTCATCCTGGACGAGCCGTTCCAGGGGATGGACGCGGCCACCGCCGACCGCCTGCGGACGTGGCTGGACACGCACCTCACCCCGGACCAGACGCTGCTGATGGTAACGCACCACGAGGGCGAGCTGCCGGCGTGCGTCTCGAAGCGGCTGGTGCTCAGCGGCGGGCGGGTGATATCTTCGTAGCCGCGACCCAACGGGGAGCGCGGGAGGCCTCCCGCGCTCCCCGTTGGGTCGTGGCTAACCGACAAACCAATCGGGCATTTCGCACTCACACTTCGGCCCGTGTCCCGTTACATTCGCAGGACCAAATCACCCACGCCCCGGCGCGGAGGGCGGCCGATGCACCACCCGCCCTCGCTCACGCGGCGACAGTTCTTCGCCACCACCGCCGCGGTCGCCGGCGCAGCCGCGGCTCATGCCGCCGTCCCGCCCGCCCTGCCGCCCCTCGCCCCCGAACCCCCACTCCCGCCCGGCGTGTTCCGCCGCCTGGGGTCGGCTCGGTTCCGCGGTGTGCCGCTTTGCAATTTACGGTTCACCACGGACGGTCAGTGGCTCGTGAACGAGGTGGAAGAGTGGACGTTCTGTGTGTGGGACTCGCGGACAGGGGCCAGGTTGCCGATACCACGCCGGAAGCAGACCGAGTGGGCGGAATCGCGGGGCATCCAGAAGAATGAACCTCTCGCGTCACTGGACGGCACGAAGCGGTTGAAGGAGCGGGAAGGTGGGTTTCGGGTGACGGACGCGACCGGCGAGGTGGTGCTCGCCGACGTGTCGACCCCGACCGCGACGAGGGGACAGCCGATTCCGATCGAACACCCCGCCATCTCGAACGACGGCCGGACCCTGTTCGCGCTAGAAACTCTGACCGAAGCGCTGTCCGTTCTGATCACGTTCGACACGCGCACCGGCCGGGTGCTCAGGAGGTATCCGCACGCCCAGGGCGAGGCGTTCACCCTGTCGCCGGACGAGCGAACCGCGGTCGTCCACTCGTACTCCTCACTGCGGGTCATCGACCTCGAATCGGGTCAGGTGCTGCCGCAGTCGCAGGACCCGTTTGGTGCCGTGTGGCGGGCATGGTACGGGGCCGGTGGCCGGGTGCTGGCCGAGTTGACGGACGATCTGGCCCAGGCCCCGTTCGGCCACAACTACAGTTGGTGGGCCGCGTGGGATCGGCCCGACGCGGATTCTCGGCTGGTTCACCACCTCGACCACTTTCCGCCCGAACGCCAGAAGCCGGGGGAACGCCCCTGGATCGACTGCCGGCCGGTGTTCAGCCTGTCGCCGACAGCCGAGCGGTACGCGGCGGTCGGCGAATACCGCACCCTGATCCGCGACGCCGATACCCATCTCATCCGGCACGTCATCCGGTTCCACCGGCCAAAATTCGAAGGCGGGTTTGTCAACGGCGTTCCATTTGTGAGCCACGGTTACGCCTGGACGCCGGACGGCCGGTACTTTGCCCTCGCCGCCCACGGGCTGTTCACGGTTCTCGACACGACCACCGGCCGGCGGCGGGCAGTCGGGCTGCCGAACGACTTGGGGCTGACCTCACTCCAGATCAGCCCGAATGGCCGCACGGTGGGCAGCCTCCAACCAATCGAGGATCGACAACCGGGACAACCGTTGGCGGAACTGGTGACGGCCGAACTCCACGTCGGTAAGTTCACTCGCGTGCCGCTGCCGCCCCCGCCCCACGAGTGGACTCCCCGATACCGGCCATCGGCAGATTTCCGTCGTGTGCTGTGCCACTTTTACAACATCGAATTCTTTGACCCGGAAATCCCCTTCGCCACGATCACGAGCGTGTTCGATGCCCACGCCCGCCGCACGGTGCAAGAGTGGAGTTCGTCGGACCTGACCGACCAAGCCGCATTCACCCCGGACGGGCGGACGGTGGTGCTAGCCACCGAGCGGCGGTTGGGTGAGGACAAGGGGGGGGAGCACGCCCTCGAAGCCCGCGAGGTGCGGACGGGGGAGCGGCGGTGGCGGGTGACGCTGGCGTCCGAGTGCCTCAGCCTGGACGTGTCCGCCGACGGCCGCGAGCTGCTCACCGCTCACGCCGACGCCCCGGTGTACCTGTGGGACGTGTTCGGCGAGAAGTCCGACCCGCAGCCGTTCCCCGGCCCGAAGCGGCTGCGGGCGGCGTGGGCGGAACTGGCCGGCAACGGCGAGGCGGCGTTCCGGGCGGTGCGGTTGCTGGTGCAGCACCCGGCCGCGGCGGTCGAGTTGCTCGGCGAGAAACTGAAGCCGCTCGCCCGGCCGACCGACACCTGGGTGCGGGGTCGGGTGCAGGAACTGGGCGACCGCGAGTACGCGGTGCGGGCCGCGGCCGAGCGGCAACTGACGGCAGTGGCCGAGGGGATCGCCGACAAGCTGGACGAGTTCCGCGGGGAGGTGGAGTCGGCGGAGGCGGCCGAGCGGTTCGAACGGGTGCTGGCGGCGGTGAAACACCCGCCGGAGGCGGTGCGATCGTGCCGGGCGGTGGAAGTGCTGGAACACTGCCGCACGAGCGCGGCGGGGAAGCTGCTGCGGGCGCTGGCCGCCGGGCCGGCCGGGCTGACGCTCACGCGGGAGGCGAAGGAGGCAGTCGGGCGGTTGTGAGCGTCGAGTCGGGCGGAAT
>CANJKY010000695.1 GCA_947474875.1 Gemmataceae bacterium | reverse complement strand
CGCCGGACCACCCGGACGACACCGCCGCCGCGGTTCACACCGAACTCGCCGCCCTGCCGGACCGGTACCGATTGCCGATCCTGCTGTGCGACCTGGAAGGGCTGACCCGCACCGACGCGGCCACCCGGCTCGGGTGGAAAGAGGGCACGCTGTCCGGCCGGCTGAACCGCGGGCGGAAGTGGCTGGCCGAGCGGCTCACCGCCCGCGGTGTCACACTCGCTGGCGGGGTGTTGGCCGGAACGTTGATTCCCCCGGCCGCGGCGGTCGAAGCCGTCCTCGGCTGGGCGCGAACTGAAACCCCGGTGGCGATGGCGAACGTCGTCACCCTGACAAACCAGGTGAGGCGAGCCATGATGCTGAACCGAATCGCACGACTCTCGATCGTGTCCGTCGTGGTGCTGTCGGTGTTGGGCGTCGGGCTGTTCGGCCTGCTGCCCGAACCGAAATCTACCGCCGCCCCGGTGCCAAAGATCGAACGGGTGACGGACGAGGACATCACGGTCGAGAGGCTGGAGATGCTCGACAGCCGGCGGGTGCAACGGGAGATCAAGCTGACAGCCGAGCAGCGGGTGAAGTTACTCGACGGGTTGGACGCCCTGATGGACGAGCGGGTGGCCGCGTTCGACGCGGCGAACGGGACGGTGCCGCCGGTGTACCGCAACTGGGAGGACGAGCAGAAGGCGTTCGAGGCGAAGAAGCGGGCGTTCGCGGCCACCGTTCTCACCCCGCGGCAGTTCGCCCGCCTGCTAGAGGTGGAGGTGCAACTGGCCGGCGAGTTCGCCCCGATGGACCCTCGGGTGGCCGAGGCGCTAAAGCTGACCGGCGAGCAGAAGGAGAAGGTGATCGAGGTGCTGCGGTCGAACGAGGACTTCACGCAGTACGCCCAGCAGGCGCAAGTCCCACCCGTCGGCCCGGTGCGGGTGATCAAGAAGCCGGCCGAGATGCGGGAGTTGGTGGAGAAGGAACTGACTGCCACGCAGCGAGCGGGGTGGGTCGAACTGGCCGGCGAGAAATTATCGTTCGACCCGATCAAGAACCAGTCCGACTTCAAGGTGCGGAGCCGGCTCCGCGCCCAACTCCGGCCGGAGAACTTCGTCAGCCCGACGAAAGGCGGGAAGGGCGAAGTCGATCGCTGACCGCCCGGCGGGCCGGCTGATCGCACTCGTTCAGGGCGGCCCGCCACCGCTCGCACATCTCGTGGTAGCAGTCGGTGGCGAGCGGGGCGAGGGACGCCAGTTCCGCCGGCCGCTCCGCCTCCGGCACGCGGAAGTACGGCTCCTGTTGTGGCTTCGGCCCGTGGAAATGCACCACCGCCGCGGCCGGGTTCGCCCCCCAGTACGGCCGCCAGTTCAGTTCGAGCGGCATCTCCGTCCAGCGGCGGCGGCGGGCGAACCCGGTCCGCCGCCGCACTCTTTCATCCAGTTCCAGGTGCGGCACCAGCCGGGTCGAGTAGTACGCCCGATATGCATCCTGATCCCACGCCCGGCGGGTGAAGTGGTCCAGGTGCCGGGTCACGAACCGGCGGAACCGCCCGTCCTGCCGCCGCAGGGCGGGCAGGTTCATCAGCATCACCCCGGAGTTCAGACTCAGCCGGTCGGAGCGGTCCTCACGGGCGGCGGCGAAATACCGCGGGGCCAGCGTCCGCAGGGCGGGCAGAGGGTCGGCCAGGAACATCACGTCGCAGTCGGTGTATAGCACGCACTCGTCGTCCCACCCCCGCTGGGCGGCCAGGGCGGGTAGTTCCAGCCGCAGGAACGCGCCCGCGCCGATGCTCAGGCAGCCGAGCCGGCCGGTTCGGGCGGCGATGGTGCGGAGCGAATCGTACAGGAACGAGCGGCGGCGGATCACCTCGACGCCGTGGTCGTCCAGCCAGTGCAGCAGCGGGTCGTCCGGGCCGTCGTACAGAAGGTGCGGTTGGAGGGCGGAATGCTCGCGGGCGGTGTGGACGGCCACCCGCACCAGGTCGGCGTACAGCGGGAACCCCGGCGAGTGCCGGTTGAGCGCGAGGAACCACTTCATCGGTCGGCGTCCGTGCCAACGAAAAACGCCGGCCGCCGGCCGGCGTTCGGGCGGCACAGGGTACCGCCGGCGGGCGGTTCCCCGCAACGCCTACTTCTTCTCCCCCGGCTTCTTGTCGTCCTTCTTGTCCTCCGGCTTGGCGTCGGCCAGTTTCTTCCTGCCGGTGATGTAGTCGATGGCCTCGGCGGCCGTCTTCTGGAGGGTGTCGTCCGGCTTCCAGTCCGCCGGCGGCTTCCAGTCCGCCGGGGCGTCCTTCGGCCGCGTCTCCAGCGGCATGTTCTTGATCTCCGTCAGCTTGGGCACGGCGGCGCGGGCCTCGTTGCCGATGCGGCCGAGGACGATCATGGCGGTCAGTTGGAGCGGCACCTCCGGGTACGACAGGGCGGGGATGATCTGCGGCACCGCGTCCTTCGCCCGCGGCCCGAGCACCCCGAGCGACTGGATGGCGTACAGGCGGACCAGGGCGGCGTTATGCCCCTCCGGCTGCTCGATGTACCTGGCGATCTTCTTGATGTTCTCCTGCTCCGTGCGGTCGTCGTACATGATCTGGAGCAGCAGCAGCCACACGTACACCCCCTTGTCCCCGTCCTTCCGCTTCTCCCGCTCCAGCCGCTTGTCCAGCGACTCCAGGTACGGCTTCACCTTGGTGATGTACTCGGCCGGCGTCTTCGCCTTCGGCGGGCCGATGGCCAGCAGCGACTTGACCGCCTCCATCCGCACCGCCATGCACGAGTCGGTCATGCTGTAGTTGAGCAGGGTGAGGGCGGCCAACTCGTTCGGGTCGCCCGGCTCGTCCCCCGGCTTCTTCGGCGGGGCCGGGGCGCCGATCGACCCGAGCGCCTCGGCGATGGCCGACCGCGTCTCCCACGACGGGTCGTTGGCGATGCTCCGCAGGCTGGCCACCGCCCCCACCGCGTCGTGCCCGAACGACGACAGGGACCGCACCGCGTACATCCGCAGCGCGCTGCCCTTCTCCGTCCGGCCGAGCACGTTCACCAGCGCGCGGATGGCCGGCTTCACCTGCTCGCGGACGTCGAACCCCATGTTGCTGATGATGGTGATGGCCGCCACCTGCACGCCGGGGTCGGTCTCGGCCACGAGGATGTCGGTCAGCGGCTTGATGGCCGGCTGGCGGGCGTCCGGGCCGAACAGCGGGATG
>CANJKY010000694.1 GCA_947474875.1 Gemmataceae bacterium | reverse complement strand
CCTCCAGATGCCATCTGGGGCCATCCGGCTTGTGCGCCAGTGGTGCCCCACGTCGTGGCCGTGTCTGGCTACTGGCCTCGCTCGACGCGATGCCACGGCGTCGTTATGCAAACGGCCGGGGATGAAGGCCGTTGCCTCTTGATTCTGAATCGGGAGAGCGGGGTATGCCCGGCGGCTCGCGGTGCTCGCCGTAATGGTGGAGAAGCGGCAGCCGAAACCCTCGCCGTGATCGGGTTCGGAATAGTTGTTTGGAACACAGCCGCCGACCGCGAACGCGGCCTCAAGGCGGGCTGTCAAAGATGTGAAGTGGGGGATCGATTTGGGCCGGTGTCAGGCACGCATGGAGGGTAGCCGGAGCCACAGCGGCCCCGGCCAGAAAATCAGTCCTCCAGTAACGTCTCCGTGCGGTAGTGGCTGTTGGCCCGCTCGACGACTCGCTGTGGATCAAAACCACTTCGCTCCGCCAGGTGCAACAGGTCACAGATCAGGTCCGTGACCGCGGCTTCCAGGTCGTCGTGGTGCATCGCGTTGGGATGCTCCCCGCCGAACGTCTCGGCGGTGAAGGTTGCAAGGGCATTCAGTGCCCAGCCCGCGCGGTCCGCGTTGCTCGGCCCGCTCATGCGTCCTCCCCGGTCACCGCTGCGATGGCGGACAGAGCCATCTCGCGTGCGTCCTCCTCGCCTTCGCTCAGGCCGATCCCGTACTTCAGGTCCATGTCCACCGTTTCTGCGAGCAGGTCGTGCAAGGCTTCCATCAGCCGTGGGGCTGCGGCCATGAGCCGGATCGCGGCAAGGGCGGCCGGGGTCGGATCACCTTGTTGCGGTATCCAGAACGTGGAACTCTCGGCGAGGACGCGCCCTTCGGCGTCGCGGACGACGGCATACTCTTCGGTCCCGTCGGACTCGAAGTGCAGGCTCCAGGGTGTGCAGTAAGGGGTGGGTTCGGTCATGTCATGTCTCCTTCCGGTTGCGGCCCCGCCGCTCGGGGCTTTCGGGGGAGCGACCGAAGCCGCCAGGACGACCGCCGCACGGCGTCCGTGCCAAGCGAAAGACGGAGGCTCCCGCAGGGAAACCGTCTTGGCAGCTTGCACGGGCCGGACGCGGCTTCAGCATCACCCGAAATAAGCCCCGGCGGAGTAGCCCTGCGGTGCATTTGCGTGTCCGTATCTCACCGATAGCTTCGACCCGTGATTCGGGCGTACACTTCCTCGGCGTGTTCGCGTGCGTCGAAGTCACCGACCGCCATGACGCCTTCGCCGGGGATGTGCCCGTAGAGCGTCCAGAAGTCGGCCTCGAACGGCTCGCAGGGTTCGACGGTGGACGGGTGTGGCTCGTGGGTATCCCGCACGAGCCGGCACGGTTGGATTTCGTAAGCATCGAACGGCGTTGGTACGTTCGCATCCGGCGGTGTCACGAGTGCGGTTTGCCGGCCAGCCTCGAAGGCGGCTGTAAGCGCCGCCTCGACCTGCCAGACCGCCACCTCGTGGAAGTCGAGCCGGTCGGAGTTTCGGGTCGTCAGGGTCGGAATGCCCAGCAGCTTGGCGGCGATGTCGGTGAGGCGAGAGTGGGTGTTTGTCATTGCGAGAGTCCTTTCTCGGGTGATGTGGCTATCGATTTTTGGTGAAGACCATGCAGGTGTCGTGCAGGCCGGGGATGAAGCGACTGCGGTAGACCTTCTTGCCGCTGCTCGCCCCGTGGGAAAAGCGGATGATGTCGGTGCAGTGCTGCCGCAGTCCGGCGGCGAACGCGAGCCGCTTGGTGTGGAAGGTGAGCGGGACGAACCCCTCGTCGCGGTCGTTGTAGTCGCCCATCAGGACGGCCAGCTTGCCGTCGGGCTTCAACGCCGACGCACAGTTGCGGAGGAACTGCCCGTAGCGACGCAGGAAGTGGTCGAGCGTCGGGGACCGGGAGAGGTCGCGGGGGTCGTCGGCGTACAGCTTCATCCGCCAGTAGGCCGGGTGTGCCCAGATGAAGTCGAACGTCTCGGGACCGGGGAACTCGGCCGCGTTGCAGGCGTCGAACCCGGTGTGGATGTCGAAGGACACGCACGGTACGCCCATCTCTTCGCACACGTCCGCACAGGTGCCCGACCCGCTCATCGGGTCGAAGACGAGACCCGGCTCGAAATAGGTCAGCAGATCCTTGATGAGGTTGCCGCCGCAGTTGCCGGGGTAGGCACGGTCGCCGTAGTCGCCGGCGCGGTGGAAGTGGTAGAGGCTGGTCAGGTGCGGCACGGGGCTGCCGTTGCGCGGGGACAGGGGCAGGCGGGCATAGACGGGCCGGTCACACGCCTCGTTCCTCGTTGCGGCCCGCTTCATTCGCCCGGCGAAGAAGGGGTTGGCGATCAGGGTGGATTCGGTCATAGGGTCTCCTTTCGAGTTGTTGTGGGACGTTGCGTTCATGGTTCTTCTCCTTTGGCAGCGATCGCCTTTTCCAGGTCGTCGAGTCGGCTCGCCAGCGTGCCGAATCCGGCGGGGTCGGTCAGCCCGGAATCCGGCAGGGCTTCGACGGCCGTCAGCAGCGACTTGACGCGGCGGCTTAAGAGTTCCTTTGCCAGGGGTCCGACGGGAAACACGCCGTTGGCGGTCGCCTCGATGAAGTCGAGATGGCACTCGCCCCGCCGGAAATCGTCTCTGGCGGTGACGAGAACGGTCCACGTCTGCTCGGCCGTCAGGTCGGGTCTACGAGACAGTACGTCGCTTACGGACCACACCAGGGCGACGCTGTCCTCGGCTTCCAGGTGGGTGTCGAGATCGAGGCAGTGGTCCCAGTCGTCGTCTGCGAACTCCAGGAAGGTGCCAAGATCGATGTCGGCGGGGACGTGGAACCCGGACGGGTATTTCCGCTCCAGGATGTCGGCGAGGTTGAGGGTGAGTTTCTGGGTCATGGTCACGCCTCCTGCTGCCAGGCGGCAATCGCCCGTCTGAGATGCGGCTCGTAGCGGTCGCCCCGCCAGGAGTTCACGCCGAAGGCAACATTGCCCAGTGCCAGCTTGTCGAGGTTGAAGACCGCGACGTGGTGGTCGGTCTCGAAGACCACTCCGAGCATCCGCCCCTCGTCGGGGTCGCGGAAGATCATGGGGTAGAACGGTGCGCCGCAGATGCCGTTGCGGTGGTGGGCGATGTGATCGATGAGAAGTTTCATGACGGCCTCCCTATTCGATCCGGCCGAGATGAAGGCGGAGTTCCTG